>JAPKZL010000091.1 GCA_026393795.1 Candidatus Aminicenantes bacterium
AGAACGAAAACAACCTGATCATGAGCGACGCGGTCAGCCGCCTGCGGCGGCTGACCGCCCTCATGTTGAAAGGGTTTCTGTTGCTGGCTACCGCCCTCTCGCTGGTGGCCGTGTTGCTGATTATCGCTTATATCACCCGCGACGCCCTCCCTTTTTTCAAGCTGCGCGGCCTGGGTGAGCTTTTTAGAAGCACCGCCTGGTACCCCAGCGGCCGTCCGCCCGAATTCGGAGCCATGGCCATCTTCTTCGGCACAGGCCTGGTCACCCTCGGAGCCATCCTGGTGGCCGTCCCCCTAGGCGTGGCAGCCGCCATTGCCCTGAGCGACATCCTGCCTTACCGCCTGCGCCAAGCCGTCAAACCGGTTATCGAAATCCTGGCCGCCATCCCTTCGGTGGCCTACGGCTTTTTCGCTCTGGTAATTTTAGCGCCGCTGCTGCAGAACCGCGGCGGCTCGCTGCTGGTGATCGCACTCTGGGTTATTGCCTTGCCTTTGGGATTGCTTTTCATTTTCGTGGTCACGGAGATCGCCACGCGCTCCATCCGTGAGGACATGGTCACAACCGCCCGCCTGATCCTGGCCGCGGTGTTGACCGTTATCTTGTGCCGGGGCTTGCTGGCGCTGGCGGCCATGCTAAGCGTCGTCAAAATAAGCAGCGGCACCAACGCCCTGAATGTCTCGTTCATCCTGGGGATCATGGCCCTGCCGACCATTGTCAGCGTCGCCGAAGATTCGCTGCAGGCGGCCGGCCGCGAACTGCGCGAAGGCAGTTACGCCCTCGGCGCCACCCGTGCCGAGACCCTGTTCAAGGTCATTATTCCCGCGGCCGGCAGCGGCATCATCGCCGCCATCATCCTCGGCGTGATGCGCGCCGTTGGAGAAACCATGGTGGTCTGGATGGCGTCGGGCAACGCCGCCCAGATCCCCAGCCCCTGGTTCAATTTCCTGAGCCCGGTGCGCACCCTGACCGCCACCATTGCCGGCGACATGGGTGAGGCCGACCAGGTTACCGGCTCCAGCCGCTACCACGTCCTGTTTGCCATGGCCCTGTGCCTGCTGCTGACCTCGTTCGCCGCCAACCTGATCAGCGAATGGATCCTGCGCCGGCAGCAGCGCAAGCTGGGAGGATTGAAATAGCATGAAGCTCGGATCGCGCAAGCTGTTCGACCGCTCGCTGACCGGCATCAGCGTCATGGCCGTCTTCCTGATGGCGCTCTCGCTGCTGGTGCTGCTCGGCCCCATATTTTCCCGCGGCCTGGGCGCTTTTGTCTTTCGCGCCACCAGCGAACACCGCCGGCTGGAGCTGGAGCAATTCGGCCGCGGCGACGAGCAGGAGATCGCGACCGAAATTCAAGCCGTCGCCCGGGCGCGGCGCCCGGCGTACGATATGTTGAAGGGATTTGAGGATGAATTGAATAATATGGAATACAGCAAGCGCCTGGGATTTCGGGCCCAGCTCAAGGAAGTGAAGAGCCTGCTTCGCGAACTTCTGGGCTCCCTGCCCGGCGAGCAGGAAGCGGTGATGCTGCGCCAGGAATACGGCCAGACGCGCTGGGATCGTGCCCAGGTCAAGCTGGGCCAGATCCTCTTCAGCGAGCACTGGGACTACTCGGATAGAAGCAGCATGGGTAAAAAGATGCTGCGGCCGCGTCTTGTTTTTTACTGGCGCTTCCTGACCGACAGGTCGCTGGATTCCCATTTTTTCGGCGGCATCTGGCCCGAGGTTCTCGGCACGTTTTACCTGACGTTCGGGGCCATGCTGCTGGCCATTCCCTTCGGCATCATCGCCGCCATCTACCTGAGCGAATTCGCCTCCGCCGGGAGGCTGGTGAGCATGCTGCGCGTGTGCATCAGCACCCTGGCTGGCGTGCCGAGCATCGTCTTCGGCCTGTTTGGGTTGGCTTTTTTCATCAACACGCTGCATTTGTCCAACTCCAAGAGCGTGCTGGCCGGGTCGGCCACCCTGGCATTGCTGATCCTGCCGACCATCATCCGTTCGGCCGAGGAGTCGCTCAAGGCCGTTCCCCATACCTACAAGGAAGCGGCCCTCAGTTTGGGCGCCAGCCAGCTGCGCACGGTACTGACCGTGCTGCTGCCAGCGGCCCTGCCGGGCATCCTGACCGGCATCATCATCAGCATGGGCCGCGCCGCCGGGGAAACGGCTCCGATCATCTTCACCGCCGCGGTCAGCGTCGGCCAACCCTTGAAAATCTGGGAGACTCTCAGCCAGCCGACGCCGGCCCTGCCCTGGAACATCTACAACCTGGCCACCGAGCACCAGGCGGTCGACGAGATCCGCCACGTGCAGTTCGGCATGGTGCTGACCCTGGTGCTGCTAGTGCTGTTGCTCAACCTGGCCGCCATCCTGATCCGCGCCCGCATCAGCAAAAAAATGAGAGGCTAATTCCATGATACAACCCATCCAACCTTCAACCCCATCGTTTCAGGACCCTGAGGGCGCTAAAGAAAACGGCTTTAAAGCCCATGTGACCTGCCAGGATTTTTCCTTCTTTTACCGTGATAACCAAGCGGTGAAGGAGGTCACGCTCGATTTTTCCGCCTACCAGGTGACAGCCATCATCGGCCCCAGCGGCTGCGGCAAGAGCACGCTGCTGCGCTCCATCAACCGCATGAACGACCTGATCCCCGGCAACCGGACTTCGGGCAAACTGCTCTTCGACGGCCAGGAGATCTACAGCCCGCGCCTGGACGTGGTCACCCTGCGCCGGCGCATCGGCATGGTCTTCCAGAAGCCAAACCCGTTCCCGAAATCCATCTTCAACAATGTCGCCTACGGCCGGCGCCTGCACAACCAGCTGGAAAAGGGCGAGCTCCAGGCGAACGTCGAGACCAGCCTGAAACGGGCCGGGCTCTGGGACGAGGTCAAGGACCGTTTGGATGACAACGCGTTGAGCCTATCGGGCGGGCAGCAGCAGCGCTTGTGCATCGCCCGCGCCCTGGCCGTCGATCCGGAAATACTGCTCATGGACGAACCGACCTCCGCTCTCGATCCGCGGGCGACGGCGCGCATCGAGGACCTGATCGCCGAGCTGCGCGGCCGCTACACCATCATCATCGTCACCCACAACATGCAGCAGGCGGCCCGCGTTTCCGACTTCACCGCTTTCCT
>JAPKZL010000092.1 GCA_026393795.1 Candidatus Aminicenantes bacterium
CCCCCGGAAAGGGATCAGCTTGCTCCTGATTTCCGCCGGGAACTGCGAGCCGTCGAGCCGCCGGATCTCATGCTCGAGCGGAGCGCCGGCCGCGGCCTGATCGCGGTTGACCAATGCAGTTGTTTCCGGGTCCATGAATTCGGTTATTTTCCTGCCGACGATCTCCCGGATCTCGCCACCGAGCATCTGGACCAGGTTGGAATTGGCGTCGATGACCGTGTTGTTTTCCAGAATGCACATGCCCTCGAAGGTCGCCTCGGCCAGGATGCGGAAGCGCGTCTCGCTCTCGTTCAGGGCCGCTTCGGTCCGTTTGTGCTCGGCGATTTCGTTCTGCAGCCGGACGTTGCTGTCGCGCGACTCCTGCTCGTTGCGCCGGGCGCGCTCGATGCTGCGCCGCAAGTTGTTGGCCAGCATGCGCGCCGGCACGGCGGCCAGGATGAAGATGGCCATGACGGTGATCAGGACGAATACCGTGGTGTGGAGCTGCTGGGGCCAGGCGATTAAGCCCTCGACTTCGGCCATGATAATGATCGCGGCTGAGAGCATCGACAAGGCGACGATGGCCAGGAATTCTTTCGGCCTGAGCAGCAGGGCAGCGATGATGATGATCACCGGATAGAGCATGGAGGCCAAATCGTGGATGCCGCCTCCGGTGTACAGCAGGATGGTGACCAGGGCGAGAAGCGAGACAAAGGTCAGGAAAATGGCGGAGCGCAGGCGGCCCGAGTGGAGCAGGACCAGGAGTAAAAATGCCATCACCACGCCCGCGGCCAGTTCCACGGTCTTGTCGTACTGGCCGGCCGCGGCGGTGGCCGCCGCCACCAGGATGCCGGCCGCTATGCCGTGCAGCAGGATCAGGTTTAAAAAATAGGCCGACTGGTTCTTGTCTTCATCGTCGAAATGGGGAGGCGGAAAGTGTTTGCCAAAATATTTCATCAGCTTGAGGAAAACCGATTCCTTTCCTTCTGTCATGTTTGATGCCTTGGGTGATCTAGGGTGTACCAATTCTAAACAGGCGTTTTTAAATTGTCAAATAAAAAAATAGAAAATCAGCTTTCCTCGATGCGCAGCGAAACCATCACGTCGCCCTGGCGGATGGCGTCGACAACCTCCTGTCCCTGCAGCACCTTGCCGAAGACGGTATGGCGGCCGTTCAGGTGCGGCTGCTCGCAGTGGGTGATGAAAAACTGACTGCCGTTGGTGTCGGGCCCGGCGTTGGCCATGGAGATGACCCCGGTCTCGTGGCGCAGCGGGTTGTGGCGCACCTCGTCGGCGAAGCGGTAGCCCGGGCCACCGCTGCCGCTGGCGCTGGGGTCTCCGCCCTGGATCATGAAGTTGGCGATGACGCGATGGAAGCTGACGCCGTCGTAAAAATTTTCGCGGGCCAGGAAGATGAAGTTGTTCACGGTTTGCGGGGCATGCTCGGGAAACAGCTGCAGGACGATCTCCCCGCGGGCGGTGGTGATGCGGGCCCGGTAGGTCCTTTTGCCCTCGATGACCATCGGCGGCGGGTTTTTCCATTGCTTGGCGGTCATGGGATGCTCCTTTTTAGTGTTCCCGGTCCCGGAGATACCCGGGAACCGGAATATCCCTTATTTTCTCATAGCAACGACGCTTTTAGCAACTGGTTCCCGAAACGGGTCCCTTAGACTTTCGCCATGTTTCAATGTTCGATAGCCCCGGTGAAAATCGCCTCAAAATCATGGCCGTGCAGCCGGTGCAGCTCGTGCAGGTCCTCGTCGTTCCAGCGGCTGTCGGGCGCTCCCGATATGAACCAGTTGGAGCCGTTGTCGGCGACGATCATGCCGAATTTTTTCAGGGCGCGCAGGATCTTCTGGTTTGTGGCTGAAAAACCCGAGATGTCGATATCCGACTTCAGGCGCAGACGCAGACCCATGGGCGGCAGGGCGGGGGCATCGCTCGACGAAGCGAAATGCCTGGCCGGAAAAATGAAGCCGCGCTGGGTCCTTTCCACCGTGAAGCGCAGGGCGTGGCCGATCTCCCCCTGCTGCACCTCCAGGTAGCGCACCAGGCCGGGAAAGATGGGAAGGCCGGCGGCGTCGGCCGACGTCCAGTACTTGGGGCGCAGGGCGTTGGATGCGAGATCCCATTTGGCGCCGCTTTCGGCCTCCCAGCCGTTCGCGGCCTTGCGGGCCTTGTACAGCTCATACAGCATACGCTGGTCGCGGTCGATGACGATCACATGGCGGTCGCCGTCGGAAGCGGCGCCGCCTTCGATTGGGGCGTCGTCGGGAATGGGGAAGGGCCCGGGATCGCTCTCGTCGCCGTAGGCGGTGTAGGTTATGGCAACCCGGGTTTGACTGCCGGGCACGACCCGGTAGGGGATGCCGTTGGGCGCGCCGTCCCAGACCGTGCCGAAACTCGGGTGCAGCTCGCCGTTGCCGCCGATGGCGTTGATGAAAACGTCCGAGTCGGCATGGACGGGATAAGTTGATATATCGGCGTTCCAGGGGTTGTCGGCCGGAAAGACCGGAAAATCGATCAGAAGTGGGTCGACGCTTTCCGCCGGGTTTTCATTGTCCGCCCCGTCCTTTTGGCAGCCGGGAGACGCGAGCAGCAGGAGTGCCAGCAGGAAAAAAAATACCAAGGGCACGGATTTTTTCCGTTTCATGGGAAACCTCCCGCCGCATTATACCCCGATTAAAGGACTCGGAGGGAGTAGGATTCGAATACACGCACTATGTTTTTGGCCATTTCAGTAAACCGCCGAAAACATCCAGTGCGTGTATATTCGCACTAGTTGATTTTCCCAAATTACTGAACCTTGGGAAAATCAAAGTGCGAATACCCACGGTCCCCAACCGTATCTTAGTCAAAGAACACGGAGGGAGTAGGATTCGAACCCACGGTCCCCGTAAAGGGACAACGGTTTTCAAGACCGCCGCAATCGACCACTCTGCCATCCCTCCGGCTGGTCCAGAATTGTAACAAATGGTCGAATGGCTGTCAATTTGGTTTTTGAAATCAAGGTGAGATTACCACTCAGTACCAACACTATAGGTTTCGTGGTGCCCAGAGGGCAACGAAACCTGTCTAGTGTTGGTATCGTCACACGAGATGATTTCAGTAGCTGTCATAATTGCTAAAATCATGGTTTGACTGAAGTGTGACTATCATCCGTTCGTCCTGGCAAGGCGCAAGCCGACCGAGAGCAGGGGCAGGGTTTCGTTGGGATGGTCGCGGTCGCGCTGCAGGGAACGCACGCCGGAGCCGAGCGTTTCCCAGCTGGCGCCGCGATAGACGCGGCCGGACCAGTTCGGGTTGTTCTCGCAGCCGATGGGATCGACCTGATAGCTTAAGGGGTAGGGGAAGCAATAAATGTCCCGCCACCACTCCCAGACGTTGCCCAGCATGTCGTAGAGGCCGAAGGCGTTGGGTTGCTTCAAGCCCACCGGATGGGTGCAGCCTCCGGCGTTGTCCAAATACCAGGCGATGGCATCAAGCTCGCCGTACCTTTCGCCGGTGGTGCCGGCGCGGCAGGCATACTCCCACTCGGCCTCGGTCGGAAAGCGGAACAAGTCGCTGCCGAGCATCTGGTTGAGCGACGCGATGAAGTCCCGGCACCATTCCCAGTGGGTCTCCTCGACTGGGTAATTATCTCCGATTTTAAATTTGGACGGATTGCTGCCCATGACCGCCTGCCACAGGGCCTGGGTCACTTCGGTTTTGCCGAGCCAGAAGGGCTTGGAGATCAGCACGGTATGGACCGGCTGCTCGTCGAACTGGGCTTCGGGCGACGCGCTGCCCATCTGGAATTCACCGGGAGGGATCAATGCCAATTCATAACGTATGCCGTTGACGGTCAGCACGCCATTGCTGTAAGTCGCGATACTGTCGGTGATGGCGACCGTCAGGGTGTGGTTGGTGCTCATGGTCACTGTACCATTGGGGGCAACTACAACGTTGTCGAGCCTGACCTGCGGGTTGTAGAAACCGGCTTTGGTTGTGAAGTTATAATTGACTGACGATCCCTTCTTGTACTTGGCGGTGGCAGCAGGTGTACCGGTCGTGCCAACATTCAGGTTGACGGTCAGGGTCCGGGTCTTTTTCTTAGTCAGCAGGATAACCAGGACCGCCCCGGCGCCCCCTCTTTCTCCTTAAATTGGGGAACCGCCTGTTCCGCTGTCCAGGCCACCCCCATGCCGATAAAGGTAACCACGACCAAGACGGCGATCAATTTTTGCCAATTACATTTGCTCATTAGTCCCCGCTTAAACTATTACATGCAGAAGGATGTCAGAAATGTCATTCATTCGTCCTGGCGAGGCGGAAGCCAAGGCCGGCGGAGCGGAAATCCGCCAAGCCGTAATTGCGGCGGGCTGCCCGTATGCAATCGGCGGCGCTGTTGAAACTGCCGCCGCGACGGACATAGTGCGTGCCGGAAGCCGGGCCGCCGGGATCGTTCTGTGCCGTTGATGGATAAGGCCCATACCAGTCCCGGCACGACTCGCTGACGTTGCCCAGCATGTCATATAGCCCGAAGGAATTGGGTTGTTTCTGGCGCACCGGGTGGGATTGAAAACCTGAGTTGCCGCTATACCAGGCGATCGCATCGCTGTCATCGTAGCGCTCGGCCGTGGTCCCGGCCCGGCAGGCATACTCCCATTCGGCCTCGGTCGGCAGCCTGTAGCGTCTGCCGGTCATGGCGTATACCTTCTGGATGAAGGCTTGCGCATCATTCCATGATACCGTTTCCACCGGATAGTCATCGCCGTTTGGATAGGCTGAAGGGTTGCTTCCCATTACTGCCTTCCATTGCCCCTGGGTGACCTCGTACTTGCCGATCTGGAAAGGAGAAATTGCCACGGCATGCACCGGTCGCTCGTCCGGGTAAGCTTCGCTGCCGGTAGATCCCATCTCGAAAGTACCGCCGGGGATGGCCACCATGTCGAAATCCAGGTTCGCCGTCATTACGGCGTTTATCGTCGCTGACTGCCCTTCAACCACGACTATGGAAGTGGTGAAGTCGATAAAGCTGGTGAAAGTCAGCCTGACGATGTGCGTCCCGATCTTGACCTGGTCCATGGTGATATCACTGGTCTTGCCGGTGTCTTTCCCGTCGAGATAGAGCCGGGCTCCGGCGGGGAGCGAGGTCACATGGAGCGAGCCGGTCATTTGCGCCGATGGATTATTATCATTCTTTTTGGTCAGCAGCACCACCGCGGAGATCACAGCCCCGGCGCCCAGGAGGACAGGCAGCCAGGGGAACCTTTTGTGTTTCTTGATGATCGGTGCCCCCTCCTTCTCCTGAAATTGCGGGACGGTTTGTTCCGCTGTCCAGGCCACTCCCATGCCGATAAAGGCCAGCAAAACCACGATGGCGACTCGTTTTTGCCAGTTATGAATTTTCATCCGACCTCCTTGCATGAAAGCATTGGCGTTCATTCGTTCGTCCGGGCCAGGCGGAAGCCGAGGCTGGCGCAACAGTAGGATGGAGAATAGATGCCGCGCCGGGCTGAGCGCACGCACTCGGGCGGGCCGCTAAAACCGGCGCCGCGGCGGGCGCGTAAATTGCCGGAAGTCGGGCCGGTCGGATCGGTCTGATTCATGGCGGAATAAGGCCCGTAATAATCCTGACAAATCTCACCGACATTGCCCAGTGTGTCATACAACCCGAAGGCATTGGGCTGCTTCTGGCCCACCGGATGGCTCTCGCTGCCCGCGTTGCCGTTGTGCCAGGCGATGGCATCGATGTCTCCATAGCGTTCGCCGGTGGTTCCTGCCCGGCAGGCGTACTCCCATTCGGCCTCGGTCGGCAGGCGAAAAAAATTGCCGCCGAGCATCTGGTTGACCTTGTCAATGAAGCGATGGCAATCGTCATTGGTGATGGTTTCCACCGGATAATTGTCGCCTTTTTTAAAGTAAGCGGGATTACTCCCCATGACCGCCTGCCACAACCCTTGCGTCACCTCGGTCCTGCCGAACCAGAAGGGCTTGGTTATCGATACGGCATGAATCGGCTGCTCATCGGGAAAAGCTTCCGGACAATCGCTGCCCATCTGGAACTGGCCGGTAGGAATCAGGACCAGTTCGTAGCGTATCCCGTTGGCTGTCAGCACGCCATTGCTGTAAGTCAGGTTGCCATTATTGGCGGCATTGACGGACACGGACAAGGTGTGGTCCGCATCCATGATCACGGTGCCGCTGGCAGCGACCAAGTCGTTGTCGAGCCTGACCTCGAGGCTGCCATAACCCGCTTGCGCAGTGTAGCTGTAATTGACGACCTGGCCTTTGCTATAGCTCGCTGTGGACGCCGGCGTGCCGCTGGCGCCGGTGCCGATATTGATCGTCAATGTATGTTTCTGTTCTTTTTTCCCCGTCAGCAGCGCGACCAGGACCGCCCCGGCGCCGACGCCCAGGAGGACAGGCAGCCAGGGGAACCTTTTGTGTTTCTTGATGATCGGTGCCCCCTCCTTCTCCTGAAATTGCGGGACGGTTTGTTCCGCTGTCCAGGTCGACAAGGCCCCCAGAAATACGAGCAACATTCCGATTGCTACCATCTTCTGCCCATAACGGTTGATCATTGGTCCTCCTGAAAAAAACTCTTGTATGAATCCGGAATAATGTTATTTTCAAAAGGCATCCTGGACAATATGACTTTGGATATATTCTGCAAAATAAACCTCCGGGTTTATTTGATTGTCCGTCAGCTTTAACGTTCTCGTACTCATTTCTGTTGGCCAAAACAGCGGCTTGATTCTATATTCTCCGGCAACCTGTTAAAATATGGGCATGGCCAAGAAATTCGCCTTTGAAAGGTACCTCTGGTTCCATGCCAAGCTGAAGGCCGGGCGCTATCCCAAGCTTGCCGATTTGGCTGAAAAATTCGAGATTTCCCGGCGCCAGGCGGCGCGGGAGATCGATTTCATGAAAAACTTTTTTTCGGCCCCGATCGAATACGCGCACGAGCGCAACGGTTACTATTACAGCGAAGCCGGTTTCGAGCTGCCCGGCATCTGGCTCGGGCAGGAGGAGATCGTCGCGCTGATCATTTCCAAGCGCATTTCCACGGCCATTCCCGACCAGCGCCTCAAAAAAAAGATCGATTTTTATTTCAGGAAAATAGCCAGCTCGACCGACTTCGACTTCCAAGACCTGGAAAAGAGGGTATCGCTGAAAAACATCCATTATTACGCCGTGGCCCCGGAAATATTTTCCGCCTGCGCCTTCGCCCTGGCCAAGAACAGGAGGATGCGCATCACCTACCGTTCCGCCTACAGCAGCGAGGCCGGCGAACGCGAGATCAGCCCGCTGCATCTCCTGCTCTACCTGGGCAACTGGCACCTGATCGCCCATTGCCACAGCCGCGGCGGCTTACGCGACTTCGTCCTGTCGCGGCTGGTCGAGATAGAGGTACTCAACCAGCCGGTGGGTGCCGAGCTGCTGGCCCGCGATGTCAAAGGGATGATCGACAGGCATTACGGGATCTTCCTGCAGGGCGAGGAAAAGCAAGTCAAGGTGAGATTCCGCGGCCGCAGCGTCGGCATCGTCCGCGACCAATCATGGTTCGCCGGGCAGCAGGTCCGCGAGGAGAAAGATTCGCTCTTGCTCAGCTTCCCGGTCACCGATTACCGCGAGGTGCTCGGCGACATCCTGCGTTTCGGCGCCGACGCCGAGGTCCTGGAACCGGCCGAGCTGCGGGATTTGATCAAGGAAACCAGCCTCAGCATGAGCCGAATCTACCAAAACACCCCAGTAGGCTAGGTTAAGAAATGTAGGGGTTTGATTAATCAAACCCCTACCTATCAAACCTCGATTTTTTAACAAGCAAAAAAAAATAATAAAAATATTTATTCTCCTGCCCCATGACACGATTTGTCATAGCGGCTGTTTTATATTGTTGGCAGGAGAATATAATGAAGAACGAACAGCTGAGTTTATTTCCCATGCAGGACCTGGGCCAGGCCATGATGACCGCCAGAGATTTGATCGTGGTCGCCTGCGATTACGTGGATTTGTGGGGCAGCGCCTGCCTGGAGAATCTGGACACCCCGGCCTTCATCCGCTCGATCTACTCGCAGCAGGGTTTGCATGCCGTTCAAAAGGCCGGTTGAGGCGGAAACCGTCGGCCAATCCAACGCGGCCTTTCCATTTCTTGATTGCGCGAGGTAGAATATAGGCGGGAGTGAACCAGGGAATGCTAAAAGAACCATCGCTCATCGTCCAGTTGCTGACACTCGCGCTCCTGGCTGCATTTATCGGCTTCATGAAATGGCTTGAAAAAAAGCCGCGGAAAATAAGGCAGCAGCTTGAGCTATATCCGGCCGCAGCGGTTGAAAAAGAATCCATTGTCGACCGCAATCCCGGCGGCCCGCTCACCAAAAAACAGGCGCAAAAATTGTTCGAGACAATCCTGCAGGCCGCGATCAGGCAGAAGGCGGACACGATCCTCATCGACACGATCTCCGGGCGGCCTCAAGTGCGTTTGCGCCTGGAGGGCGGGTTCCAGGAGCTGACCGGAATAGGGGACAAGGAATCTTACCGACGTCTGGTCGCTTTCGCCAAGGACTGCGCCGGCCTGCCGGCGGCGTCCGCGTCGGCAGCGGAAGGTTGCGGATCCTTTCACCGCCTCTTCCGGAAGGGTCACCTGCGCAATGCCGGCTTGCGAGTCGTAAACGGGGAAATTTCCTATGCCTTTGACGAAACCCCGAGGCGCAACCGCGCCGTCCGCTTCGACCTCGAGTCTTTTCCCGGGCCGGGAGGCGAGTCGCTGAAGATCATCCTGCGCCAGGAACTGCCCAAGGAAAGCACGCGCTTTGACCTGGGTTTTGCCGCCGCCGCTGAGGAGAAATTCGTCCGCGCCGTGCGCTCGCGCTCGGGAATTATACTGCTGACCGGACCCTGCAACTCGGGAAAGTCGACCGCTACCTACCGCGCCCTCTCGCTGCTGCGCGATGAAGGCCGGAAGATCGTCACCGTTGAGTGGCCGATGGAAAGAAAGATCGACGGGGTCGTGCAATACCATCTCCAGGACCTGCCGGATGTCTACGACATGATCGGCAGGTGCTTGCGGCGCGCTATCCGCCGCAAACCGGAGGTGCTGATGCTGCAGAACATCGACTGGGTCGACGAAGACGATGCCCAAGCCGCCATCGACTTCGCCGCCGCGGGCGGACTGCTAATCACCGCAGTGCATGTTGCCGGTTGCGCCAGGGGCCTGACCAGCCTCCTGTGGCGCCATTTCGTGAAGCGAAGGCAGGATGCGGCCGAACTGTTTAAAGTCGTGGTGGCGCCGCGGCGCTTGTTCATGGTTTGTGCTCATTGTGCCGAGGAACACTCGGTGCCGGCGAAGATCTTGATCGAGGCCGGGTTGAGCGATCCCCCGGTCGCCGGCGGCGGCCGCGTCGCCACCTGGCGAGGCCGCGGTTGCCCGCTATGCGAGAATACCGGGGAACTTGGATCGACCGCCGTTTACGAGGTTTTGGACCTGACCGGGGAGATGAAGCGCTTCATTTAGAATTCGAACGATTGGTATTTCGAACAAGTTGAGTATCTGGAGCGCCAAGCATGGCTGCACGGCATGCGCACCCAGCGCGAACTTGCATTGGAGCGGGTGCTCGCCGGCGATGTCAGCCTCCGGCATGCGCTGCTGAATACCATTAAACCAAAATGGCTGACCGCGGTGCAGGCCGGTCGGAACTCGTTTTCCCGCCAGTACTAATAAGCTTTCGTCAATTCAATTGGTTGACGAAGTTGACGGATGTGGAGAGGGATCGGGTTGGAGTGGGCTTTTTCCCTGGCGTCTTCAGCGTATTTTTTCCAATGAGAGGGCGATGGGTTCGATTTCCAGCGAAACGAAAGTCACCGTATAGGTGTCGATGTCGTTGATGCTGGCGTAAAAGGCGCCGCTCTGCCCGGTTTTACGCAAGGTCCATTGGCTGCCGATGCCGCGTCCCTTTTCATCCAAGAGGAACGACATGCCCGTTGCCTCGCCCTTCTGGTTTTCGGCTATGCCGTCGACCAACATGTTGCGGAAGGCATCGGGGCCGAAAACATTGGTTTCCAGGGGATAATCGCTGTTGGCTTCCTTGCCCTTCTCGATCGGTTTGCGTTCCGGCCGCGGCACGGGGGTGCGGGTAGCGATATCGAATTTGTCGCCCTCTTCCAGGTAGTGCACAACGATGCCCTGGGCCCGCATGCCGCCGGCAGGCGACCATTTGAATTTGCCGGCTGCCCTGGCCAGCGACGTATCGATGATCACCACTCCCGAACTGCCCAGCACTTCGATGGCTCCGCCGCGGCAGACCGCCGCGGTATCCTCATCGATGCCCACGCCCAGCCAGGCTTTGGGCTGGACATGGATGGCCATGAGCAGGCGGCCGACGCGGCCGCGCTTGAGGAAATGCTGGTCGACCATGCCCTGGTTGAAGAACCCCAGCCCGTTGGCCAGGCTCACGCCCCTGGGCTCGGGGCAGGAGTCGGGCATGTAGTCGGCCCCGGCGCTGAGCGCCTTCATGCTGGAGCCTTCGCAGATCATCGGGTCGCACATCATGGCGGCGCCGGCGCTCGAGCCGCCGATCACGCCGCCGGCGGCATAGACGCCGCGGATGCTCTTGAGCAGGGGCGAGTCCTCGCCGTTCGCCTTCTTGAGCGTCCGGTTGTAGCGGATCTGGTCGCCGCCGACGAAGAACACGGCAGTGTAGTTCAGCATGTCGTCGGCCAGCTCCTGGCTGAAGCCGTTGCCGCTCCACTTCGATTCGTCCACGTCCTTTGTCGACGGGTCGTCGACGACGGCCAGGGGGAAGATGCGGATCCGTTCGGCCGGGACGCCCAGGCGGGTGAAGTCAACGGCGTAGGCGCGGCCGCTGGCCGCAGGCTCCACGCTGCCGGCCGGGATGATGGCCAGGCGGATGCGCTCCACGCCTCCGCCCAGCTCGATGAAGCGCTTGTCGATGCGCTCGAGCGCCGACGTGATGTTGCCGCCCATGATCACCAGGCTCCCCGTGCCGTTGCTCTGCCCGGGCAGCCAGAGGAAGTTCAGCAGCCCGGACACGACCAACCACCTGCCCAATTTCTTCATTGTCCGCTCCCGGAAATCGCCTGGCTGAATTTCATCAGGCGACTCCATGCGGATTGTAAAGGGATAGCCATGGAATTGCAAGAAGCTTCGAACGGAATCGGTTGAAGGAATTGATTTCAGCCTAGTTGGCTGACGTAATTGATGTATTGCGGCGGCGGGTCGGGGATGAACAGGCCCAACTGCTTTTCAGGAGTGGTTTCCAGCCCTGAGTACTCGCTGTTCCAGCAAACGATGCCCTGGATGCTGACCGGCTCGTTGCCGATGGTGAGAATGATCTTCACCCTGCGGTTGATCGGGAAAAGCTGGTATTCGGCCTGGATCAATATGCCATGGGGGGAAACATTCCGCGCCAAGCCGGGGCTGAAGGTGTCGTTGTCGCCGTAGACCAGTTCCAGGGGGTGCAGCAATCTCTTCTCGATCCGTTTTTCCATTTTTGCCTCCGGGATTCAGTGCGAAACGGAATTATATCTTATTTTATCGTTTATGGCAAAATTTATTGGCCAAACGGTTCTAGCCGCCGTTTGTCTTTTTTCCGATCATGCGGGCGAAATTCTTCATTACCCAGAGGTGGGCCCTGGCCTGGGTTAGGTTGTAGAGCGGCCAGGGGATGGTGGGACGGTAATCGTGAATCGCGATAAGGGCGGCCTTGCCGTTGAGCACCTGGCGGAATTCCAGGCGTGGTTTCCGGCTGGGCAAGTCGGTTTTCTTGGCCAGGAGGCCGCCGCTGATGTAAAAAAGCTGGCGGTCGGAAGCGGCGCTGCGCTCATGGGCGAAGCGCAGTTCCAGCAGGGAAATGTTGAAGAAACGGCTGCTGATGGTCAGGTTGCCCTGCTTGTCGGTGGCAGCGCGCAGCAGGGTATGGAAAAAACGCGGCAGCCAGGCGGTGTACTCCATGGCCAGCCAGCGGGCCGTTTTCCCCGGCGGCAAAGAAATCCGCTGCAGCGAGCGGACGGTGTTTTTTTCCGCATCGGCTGGCGCGGCCGGGCGATGTTTGGAACGGGCCAGCGAGGCGTGGACGGTTCGGAAACTTTCACCTCCCGCTTCCTCGGCCATTGCCGCCCGCAGGGCCTGCTCCAGCGTCTGTGCGCGGATGCCGGCTTGCTGCTGGAGGCTCAGGTCGCCGGCTGTCAGCGAATGCTTGAGGCTCTCCACCAGCGGCGATACCAGCTGCCTGGGGAAGCCGCTGATTAGGGTCAGGGAAAGCTTGGAAAGGCCGAGCAGCGGCAGGGGCAGGCGGATGAAAAGGCGTCGCAAGCCCATGACGCGGGCGCAGCGGCGCAGGAGCTCCCGGTAAGAGAGGATGTCGGGGCAGCCGATGTCATGGCCACGGTTGTCTGTGCCCGGGTGCTCGAGGCAGAAGCGCAGAAGGCAGGTGACGTCGG
Organism: Candidatus Aminicenantes bacterium; assembly: GCA_026393795.1. Taxonomy (NCBI): domain Bacteria; phylum Candidatus Aminicenantota; species Candidatus Aminicenantota bacterium. Next base: position 12,424 of record JAPKZL010000092.1, read on the forward strand.
CCAGGGCCACGGGCTGGATGGCTGAATCGGACCAGCGCGGGCAGAAAATCAGCGGCGATCGTTCCAGCACCGAGCGGAACATGGCATAGGATGAACCGCGCAGGCCGATGACGATCCCGGCGCGCAGCGTGGTTACCGGCACGCCGTGGGAGCCCAGCGTCTGTTCCACTTCGCGACGACTGCGGATGTGGCGCGACAGATCGGCTCCGGCGGGGATCAGGCCGCCGAGGTAGATGATCTGCGTGATCCCCACCTGCGCCGCGGCCCGGGCGAAATTGTCGGCGCTGATCAGGTCCATGTCCTGAAAGCTTCCCTGGGTGAGCCTGGCCGAGGGCAGCATGGAATGGACCAAATAAAAAGCGGCTTCGGCGCCGGCCAGGGCACGCTCGCACTCGAAGAGGGAAAAAAGGTCGCAGTGGCGCCATTCGTTGACCGGGCAACACCCGGACGGGGGCGGGCGGCGGGTCAGGCCGATCACGTGATAGTCACCGGCCAGCTCCTCGACCAAAGCCCTGCCGATGAACCCGGTGGCCCCGGCGATGACGACGGTTTTCATGAATTTTCCTGGATGCATTCTACCCAGAAACTCCGATTCTGGCAATGTGAGAATATTTTCAATTTGGATTTTTTTGTACTTTTTCTCAAACTCACCCCCAACCCCCTCTCTTTTAAAAAGAGAGGGGGGAACACAGATATTCCCCTTCTCTTCCCAAGAGAAGGGGCTAGGGGATGAGTTTGTCGCTCTGGTTTGCCTTGTCAGACACATTTATTTATAATCATATTTAAAATTACCTCGTGAAGGAGTCACGAATTTGATCTTGGCCGCCAAATTCTTGTTACTTATCGTCTTGCTGGTATTGCTGCTGCGCTGGAAAATCGATCTTTCCCTGGCGGTTTTCTCCATCAGCCTGCTGACCGTGGCTCTTTTTGCCATCAACCTGAAATTGGCCGTCCGCAGCGCCTGGGCGGGGATCAGCGCCGGGGAGACCCTGGAGTTGTTCCTGATCATCGTGCTGGTGCAGTTCATCGGCTCCGTGCAGAAGAGCCGCAAGATGTACGACCGCCTGGTCGAAGCGCTGAACGCGATGATCGGCGACAAGCGGCTGGTGGCCATGGTCTCGCCGGCGATCATCGGCTTTTTGCCCATGCCGGGCGGGGCGCTACTCTCGGCTCCGCTGGTCGACGTTTCCACCGCCAAGATGAAGCTCAAGCCGGCCTTCAACGCTTTCCTCAATTTCTGGTTCCGCCACGACTGGGAGCTGATCTGGCCACTTTATGCCGGATTGCTCCTCTTCCAGGCCATGTCGCGCATCCCGTTGCGGCGCATCATCCTGTTCCAGCTGCCTTTTTCGCTGCTGCACATCGTCATGGGGCTCATCGTTTCCTTCATCTACTTCCGCCGCCACAACATTCCCCGCGACATGCACAGCCAGAAAAACGGTTTGCAGGCGACCGCCCGCGATTTCCTGGCCGGCACCTGGCCGATTTTGGCCGTCATACTTCTGTTCTTCATCAAGGCGCCGCCTCTGCTGCCCCTGCCGCTGCACTGGGCGCTGCTGCTGGTGGCCGCGGTGTTGAGTATATGGAAAAAGGTGGGCCCCAAAGAGATCGGCAGCATCGTGTTCGGCAAGACCACGGTGCGCAGCCTGCTGGTCATCGCCGCGGTCATCGTCTTCCAGCGCCTGATCGAGGTTTCGGCCGCCTTCGACGTGCTCAAGAACATGGACATCTCCCTGGGCATGGTCGTGCTGTTCATTTTCCTGGTCTCGTTCAC
>JAPKZL010000093.1 GCA_026393795.1 Candidatus Aminicenantes bacterium
ATTGGTCTTGTGGTAGTCGATCATTTCCCGGAACCATTCAAGACGGTGATCATTTTCCAGAAAAGCCAAACCTTCCTTGTATTTCCAGTGGGCGGCGATGCCCTCCTCGGCGTTGCGGTGCATCTCCTGGGTGCGGATCTGGATCTCGAATTTCACCCCTTCCTTGGTGATGATGGTGGTGTGGATGGACTGGTAGAAATTGCTCTTGGGGTAGGTGATGAAGTCGCGCCAGCGCCCGGGAATGTGCACCCATTGCTGGTGGATGGCGCCCATGATCACGTAGCAGTTGGCCACGGTGTCGGTGATGATGCGCAGGGCCAGCAGGTCGTAGACGTTTTCCAGCTCGATGTGCTGCTTTTGCAGCTTGCGATAGATGGAGATTTCCCGCTTGATGCGGTAATGGATCTCGGCTTTGATCTTTATCTCCTTGAGGATGGCCAGGATCTGCTTTTTCAGGGCCTCCACCTGCTTCATGGCCCAGTCGTACTTGTCGCCGACCTCGGCCTTGATGCGCTGGTACTCGTCTGGATGCAAGTACATGAAGGAGACGTCCTCCAGCTCGTCGCGGATCTTGCCCATGCCCAGGCGGTAGGCGATGGGCGCATAGATTTCCAGCGTTTCGCGGGCGATCTTGACCTGCTTTTCCGGGCTCAGGTGGGCGAGGGTGCGGATGTTGTGCAACCGGTCGGCCAGCTTGATCAGGATGACGCGGACATCGGCGGTCATGGCGATGATCATTTTTTTCAGCGTTTCCGCCTGGGCGTCCTCGACATCGACCTCGGAGATCTTGGAGATCTTGGTCACCCCCCAAACGATGTCGCTGATCTCGGTCCCGAAAAGCTTGTTCAGGTCCTCGCGGCTGTACTGGGAATCCTCGATCACGTCGTGGAGCAGGGCGGCGGCGATGGAGATTTCATCGACCTTCATGTCGGCCAAAATCCCGGCCACGGTCAGCGGATGGGTGATGAAGGGTTCATTGGAGGCCCTTTTCTGGTTCAAGTGGGCGTCGGTGGAAATGGCGTAGGCCTTCTTGAGCAGGGCGATGTTGGCCTCGGGGTAATATTTCAGTATCTTTTCCTGCAATTCGTGAAAGCGCTTGATCATTCCCCTTATTATATATTATTTTTTGCCTCGGCGCCTTTGCCGGCGCATTTTTTCCAAAAAAATCGGCTTGACCTCCCGGGTAAAAGCGGGTATGCTGGGTCCATGATCAGAATTGCCAGCGGCTTCTACAAGGGGCGGGTGTTGCGCGGCGGAAAAAACTCCGTCATCCGCCCGACCATGTCGAAGCTGAAGCTCACCTTCTTCGACATCCTGCAGCACGATGTCAAGGAAAAAATTTTTCTCGACGGCTTCGCCGGCACCGGCAATATCGGCATTGAGGCGCTCTCGCGCGGCGCCGAGTACGTCATTTTCATCGACGACTTGCCCGAGGCGGCGCGCACCATCAAGCACAACGCCGAAAAAATAGGCATCGCCAGCGATTTTTACCGGGTGATCCTCGGCGATTTCAACCGCTCGATCATCGCCCTGGCCAAGGACGGCTTCCAGTTCGACCTGATCTACCTCGACCCGCCCTACGCCATGCTCGAATACGCCAATCCGCTGAAGGTGATTTTCAAGCGCAACGTGCTGAAAAAAGACGGGCTGATCGTGCTGGAAAGGCCGACACAGGTCCGCTTCGAAACGCCCTATTTCACCCTGCGCCGCAGCGTGCCCAGCGGCCGCGAAAGCCTCGATTTTTTCGGCTACTGACGTCGCTCCCTTTCCCTTATTTCGATCCCGGTTCTTCCTGACCTTAGCCGCCGTTCAACCTGGAGAATGGCTTGTACTTGACTAATCGAAAAGGGTATAATGAATTAACCTAACCTGTTTTTAAAAAATGCCAGCGTTTAGGAAGGGAGGGACGAAATGACTGTTTTATTTGTTCCGGAAACAACGGCTTTGAAACCTTTGAATGAGATCCTGCACAGCATTCTCACCTTCATTTATTTTCTCGCCCATCAGATCGGCTTGGGGATCATCAAGGCCGTTCAGTCGCTCATTCCCAGTATCGTTTTCCCCGGCAATATCGCCGACCCCCTGGGCTTCCTGGTTATTTTGACCTTGTTCATGGTTCTGGTCAGCGTGGAATTCGGTAAAAAAATCGCCTGGATCATTATCTGCGCCGGCTGGATCCTGTTGCTCATCAGGATTTTCATGGTGATTTTCAAAATCGGATAAGCTAAGCCTCCAGCTCCCACTAGTCAGTCAATGTGACAATGTTGGTGTTAGTGGTAGTGGAAAGGCAATCGAGCGGTTTTTAAAATATCGCTAATTTCTTCCCTTACCCTACCACTAACACGTATCCTAGATCAGGCCGAAACTTCAGCGCAAAAGGTACAATGCCAATCCCACGCTGGCATAGCTGCTGGCGTCGGCGTTGAGGGCGATACCGACCTCGGCCAGGAAATCGAGGTCAGCGCTGATGCGGTACTCGATCCCGGGCACGAGATGCACCAGGGTGAAGTTCAGATCAGTATTCTTGACTGAATCGAAGGCGAGCTTGAGGCCGCCGTAGATTTCCAGGTTCTTCGCCGGCGCGGTGCTGGCTATCAGAGCGGTATCGATACCGGAGCTGTCCCCGCCGCCA
>JAPKZL010000094.1 GCA_026393795.1 Candidatus Aminicenantes bacterium
CATTGTTAACCCCATTGCTGACACCTCGCTCACCAGGCCTCTTGCCTGCTGCTGTGGATGTCATTTTCCTACTTTTCAGGTAGTTTTTTTCATGAGGCAACGAATCGCATTTCAGGTAGATTTTTAGATGAGGCAATAAGGGACTGGCGGCAACTGCAACCGAAAACTTCTAAAACGTTTGGGACGAGGGAATTGATAGTTCAAATTTTTTGGGGATGGTTCGTTTAAAAACCCTGATCTTGGGATGGTCAAAGAGGCGGAAACTCAATTCCGAGCGGTCGTCATTTACGGTTTTTCCTAAAAACGAAGGCCGAACAGAAAAGGTATTGACAAGGCTAAAACCCAATTTTTCAGCATAAAGCCTGCGGAAGAACTGGACCACGGCCGGATATTCGCGCGCCCTAAAAGGAAACTGCTCCGATTGCTCGTCGCTCATGACGATGTAGTCGGCATCGGCAAGCCTCTCCCTGATGTATTTCCTGAATTTGTCGGGCGGGTTGAGAGAATCGGAAGCATAAGTAAAAAAATTCAAGGCCTTGAGCGTATAAAAATCATTTTTTACAAAGTAATCCTGGCCGTAGCCCACTGTATAACTGTCGTAAAACTGCGGATGGAAGAACATCTCGCCGAACAACGGCGTGGCATAGGAAATGTTGAACACGACGGTCGATCCTTGCGGAATGTTTTTATGAATCCAGCGGGAGGCCTGGATGCGGACATCGTCTTGTTTGTAAATGTTCAAATAGGCCAGTGTATAAAACATCGACAGGGAAGCCACTACGGTTATCCCGACTGTGACGATGACACGGTGAATTCTCGTTTTGGCCATTTCATAGAGATCCATTGCCAAGCGCGCGCCCAGAAGGCAGAGAAAAGGCAAGAGGGGAATGGCATAGCGGATGAACTTCATGTAGCCGAAGCCGAGGCTGAAGAAATAGATTGCCATAAACAGGAGAATGAGCCCATCGTTCTTCCATTTTCTCTTTAAAAAAGCCCACAGGAGACCCAGGAGGCAAAGGATCTCAAGAGTCGGGCCCATCGAGTAAAAGAACAGATTGGAAAACCAGTAGCCGACGGTAGCGCCGGTAAATTGGAAGGACCACTGGGGTGGAGTGGCTCCCTTTAGAATTTCAAAGGTCCTTCCCGACATGTCGAGGAAAGCGGCCGGGTTCATGACCACGTAGGGATGGGCGATAAGGAAGACGAGGGTAGCGACGCCGAAGCCGGCAACGAGTTTTTTTAGAGATTGCTTTGAGCGCAGGATTTGCCAGCGCTCTGAAAAAGAATTTCCCATACCCTCCCAGATAGACATCAGGTGGGCGGCAAAGATCACCGGGATCACCAGCAGGACAGTCTGCTTGGTGGCGATGGCGATGCCGGTCACGATCCCGGTGATGAAATACGATTTCAGCCTTTTTTTATCCACAATATCTGAGCAAAGGAAAAGGATCAGCACCAGGAAAAATGTCATCGGCACGTCGGTAGAGAAAAAGTGAGAATCCCTGACATGAAGCACAGTGAAGGCCAGGAAAAATGCGGCCAACAGGCCAATGCTTCGCGAATAGACGCGCCGGCCGAGAAAAAAGAGCATTAAAATTGTCGCCAGGCCGAATATGGCGACAATTCCCCTGGCAAACAGGTAAAAAAGCTTCAGGCTGGTCGGGTCGCCATGGTCAAAGGGGCGAAACAGGGTAGAAGCGGAAACCATGCCGATATTGAGAAACATGAGAACCGGCGGATACATAAAAAATTTGCGTTCTTCCTTGAGCAATCGCGCCACCGATGGCGTCGTCCGTAATTTTTCGGTGTTTGCGGCCAAAAGAAACTCATCCGAATTATAGTGATAAGGGAGGCCCCAACCCAAACCATAGAAGCGGACCCCGAACCCGGCCAAAAGGATCAGAAAAAGGAGGGCGGCTGTTTTTTTATTGTTTGCGGCCATGGTCGATTCTCAAAAGCGACCCCAATATGCTCTGATAGGCTTCGCACGGGGTCCAGCATTGGGGACAGTTGAAATCCCAGATCTCTTTTTGCAAGCTACGTGAAAATTCAGAATCCCACAATGCCAACAGATCATAGTCCCATTCGCGAAGATTCCCCAGACAGCGATCATAGACCGTGCACGGGTAAACGCCGCCGCTGGCATCCAAAAAACACGAAGAACGCAGGGCCTGGCAGCGGATGGGGGTTTTCTTGGTCTGCAGGAATTTGTTCACCCTTTTTAAATATTGTTTTTCAAGAAAGGAGACGGGGTTCAGCGGAAAGGTCCTTGTACGTATGTAGTTCTGAACCGTCTCGGCCATGGCCTTTTCCATGCCGGCAACCAAATCGCTGCCGGTATTGCCGAAATAGTGGCTGGAGGTATGGACGATGTTCACATGAAAATCATCATGGCTCAAGGGCGGGTATTTATTCTTGGCGGCCTGAAAAGTTTTTTCAAACTGGTCGACATTTAAGGCGGAAACGGTCATGCCCAGGACGGTCTGGACACCTGGAATTTCGCGTAATTGTTTGAAGGTTTCAATCTGCCTCCGCCAGCCGCCGGGAATCCCGCGGATTTGATCGTTGACCGCCTCGTCGCCATCCATGCTGACAGTCAGGATAAGCTTTTCCGGCTTCCACTGCGCGATTTTCCGGACCGCGGGGACGATGATCTCGGTCAAATAGCCGTTGGTGGGGAAATGGAGGAGCAGGAGATTCGGGCTTGCAGTAAGGATGATCTCGACGATTTCCAGAAAATCCTTGCGCAAAAAAACCTCTCCTCCGGTCAAGTCGATCCAGGAAAAACCGGGAGCCTTTTTGAAAAGACGTTCGATCTCGGCCGTGGAGAGTTCGTCTTGCGGGGGCTTCTGCCAGATATTGCAGGTCTGGCAGCGGTAGTTGCACTTGCTGGTGACCGCGAAAGTGAGCTTGTATGGGTGGTCCGGACGCACCAGGTTGGCTTTCAGGATATTTTTCGCTAGAACGGCGTATTTTTTTAAATTCACCGGTTTCGCTTAAAAAAGGGTGTAAATAAACGGGGCGAAAGGACTTCCCGCCGAAAGAAAGATCAATAAGCCGAGCAAGACCAGGATGACGATCACCGGGATCAGCCAGAATTTCTTGTTATGTTTAATGAAATCCCATAGTTCTTTCAAAACGCCGATTTTAGCCATTGTTTTTCTCCAAGGTTAATATTGTTTGTCGTAACCATGAACCGTTTGCGGGCTCTCGAAATAGGAAACGGCCGCCCGGTCATAACGCGGGGTCATGAACGCCTTCCCGAACAAGCGCATGATCAGGGAGATCGGGGTGAGGAGGACGAAAAATACCGTGGCGGCGATGATCAAAAATATCGCATTGCCGATGAACCCGGTAGCACTCATGATGATCTTGTAAACCGGCGCGAAGAAACGGGGCAGAATGATAAAAAATACCAGAACAACAGCCAGGGCGGCAAATATCTCGATTTTCAATGTCCCATCAACGTTCTTGAATCCCCGCCAGAGGATAAGGGCCGCAAAAACTGCCAGCAACACTAAAAAAATGCGTATGTTTTTGGACGAATCGTTCGTGTGTTTCATTAATCTAGCTGAAACTCCTTTTTCCAATCGGAATCGTTCACCAAGGCTTGCTGATCCTTTTTATCGAGGAAAAAATTCTCCAGCACGAGATAATCGATGTTGGTGCGCATGAAGCAACGGTAGGCGTCTTCGGGAGAATTGACGATCGGTTCGCCGCGGACATTGAAGGAGGTGTTGATAATGATCGGGCAACCGGTCAACTTGAAAAATTCATTGATGACGTCATGGTAATAGGGGCTGACCTCGCGGTTGACCGTATGCAGGCGGGCCGAAAAATCGACATGGGTGACGGCCGGCACGCACGATCGCTTGATGTACAATTTATCGATCCCTTTTCTCTTTTTATCTTCCTCCTTCATCTGGCAGCGGTACTTCTCCCGGACATCGTAGACCAGGAGCATGTAGGGCGAAGGGGCGTCGAAATCAAAATACTCTCCGACCTGCTCCTCGAGCATGGAGGGGGCGAAAGGCCGGAAGGACTCGCGGAACTTTATTTTTTGATTCATCAGCGACTGCATTTTTTCGGAACGGGCGTCGCCGATGATGCTGCGGCCGCCGAGGGCCCGCGGCCCGAATTCCATGCGCCCCTGAAAAAAGCCGATGACTTTTTCGGCCTGGATCAGTTCGGCCACTTTGCGCGGCGCCTGGCCGCGGGGAACTTCGGTGTATTTGATGTTTTTGTTGTCCAAAAATTTCTTGATCTGCTGGGGAGAATAGTCGGGTCCCAGGAACGACCCTCGCTGGGAGTCCTTTCCCGGCTGCGGTTTACGTTCGTGTTCCAGCTTTTTATGCCAGACGGTCAGCACCGCGCCCAGGGCGCCGCCGGCGTCTCCGGCAGCGGGCTGGATCCAGATATCCTTGAAAATCTGCTTTTTCAGGATCTTGCCGTTGGCCACGCAATTCAAAGCCACGCCGCCGGCCAGGCATAGGTTGTCGCAAGGGACGAGTTTCTTGGCGGTCAGGACGATTTTTTCCATTACCTCCTCGAGCACCGCCTGGATGGAGGCGGCCAGGTCCATGTCTTCCTTGCGCAGCGGAGTTTCGGGGAGGCGGCGCTTGACCTTGAACAATTTTTCAAAGCGGCGGTCGGTCATGGTCAGGCCGGTGTGATAACTGAAGTACTTCAAATTCAAGCGGAACGAACCGTCGGGCTTGACGTCGATCAGGTTGTTCAGGATAAGATCGCGGTACACCGGCTCGCCGTAGGGGGCAAGGCCCATGAGCTTGTACTCGCCCGAATTGACCTTGAAGCCGGTGAAGTAGGTGAAAGCCGAATAGAGCAGCCCCAGGGAATGGGGAAAGGTGATCCTCTTCAACACCTCGAAATCGCGGCCTTTGCCGTGGGCGATGGTCAGCGTGTCCCACTCGCCGACGCCGTCGACGGTGATGATCGCCGCTTCGGCGAAGGGTGAAGGATAAAAAGCCGAGGCGATATGGGATTCGTGGTGGGTGGTGAAAAGGAATTCGGCTTTCGGGGCGGCGACTTTTTCCTTCAGGATCTCCTTCATGAAAAGTTTTTCCTTGGCCCATACCGGTAAAACCTTTAAAAAACTTTGCACGCCGGCCGGGGCGAACTGCATAAAGGTCGACATCAAGCGGTCGAACTTGATGAACGGCTTTTCGTAAAAAACGACAAAATCGATATCGGCACGCGATATCCCGGTATAATCCAGGCCGGCTTGCAAAGCTTTTTCGGGAAAACCGGCGTCATGTTTTTTTCGAGAAAAGCGCTCCTCCTGGGCGGCAAAAACGATCTCGCCGTCCCTGAGCAAACACACCGCGCTGTCATGATAAAATGCCGAAATACCGAGGATGATCATGCCGTCATTATAGCAAAAAACGGCGGCCGCGTCTATCGCTTGCCTGCATTTCCATTGCCATCATTTTTGGTTGACAATTTCCTATAATTCCCCTAAAATTCCTTATGGATGGAAATTTGAACGGGTGAGCGGAATGGCCAAGGACGTTTACGGAAGCATTCAGAAGGAGTTGGGCGACGGGCGCAAGTCGCTCGGCAGCAAATATCGCGACATTTTTGTGGGCCGGCGCGGGTTCAGCGCTTTGCTGAAATACGAGCTTTTGACCTGTTTGTCGGCCATTCCGGGGGCATTCGGCTACACGTTGAGAAAGGCATTTTATCCATCTTTGTTGGGTCAAGTGGGCAAAGGGGTCGTTTTCGGACGCTACCTCACCTTCCGCCACCCGCACAAGATTCGTATCGGCGCCGGCACCGTCATCGACGACTATGCGGTCCTCGATGCCAAGGGCGAGGAGAACGACGGCATCCGCGTGGGCGAGCAAGCCTACATCGGCCGGAACGCGATCCTGAGCTGCAAGGAGGGGGCTATTCGCCTCGGCGACCACAGCAACATCTCGGCCAATTGCACCCTGCTTTCCGAGACCGAAATCGTTCTCGGCCAATACTGTTTTCTTGCCGGGAACTGCTACCTGGTGGCCGGCGGCAACCACAGTTTCGTTGACGTGACCATGCCCATCATGCTTCAGCCTTCGCTGGCCAAGGGGGGGATACGCGTCGGCGATGACGTTTGGCTCGGAGCCGGCGTTATTGTCCTTGACGGGGTAAGCATCGGTTCCCACTCGGTTATCGGGGCCGGTTCAGTCGTCTCCGCCGCGCTTCCGGAATATTCATTTGCTCGCGGTGCCCGGTCTATTAAGATCCAGGACCGGCGCAACGAGCCACAGAACGAAAAAAAAACCTAAAGCCAGCCGTTTTTCCGGTACCAGGCAATGGCCCGGGCAATACCGTCGCTAAAATCGATTCGCGGCGCATAAGCCAATTCTTTTTTAGCCCTGGTCGAGGACATTGCCTTCGAGTCGAGAAAAAAAGCAAGCTTGCCGCGGTTAAGGGGAGCTTCCTTTTTTACCAAAGCGAATACTTTCTCCAGACAGTATGCCGCAACCAAGGCAAAACTTTTAGGAAGCTGGAAGTGCGGGCAGGGAACGCCGCAGGCCGTTGCTACGATACGCGTCATCTCGGCCGCCGTCAGGATCTCATCACCGGCCAGGTGATAGATCATCCCTGTTTGCCCCTTTTGAGCCGCGAGCAAAACACCTGCGATAAGATCGTCGATGTAAACCGGGGTTTGCCTGGCCTTGGCGCCGGCAACAAGGGCGAACCTGCGGCAACAGACGGCGTTGATGAACTTGAAGGTGCGGCGGTCGCCCGGCCCGTAGACCCAGCCTGGCCGGACAATGACCACGTCGATCCCGTCGGCGGCGGCAAGGCAAGCGGCTTCCTCGGCCGCGAACTTCGTCCGGTCGTACAGCGTCCTGGGCGCCGGGGGATATTCCTCGTCGGCTATTTCTCCGGCCGCGATCGCCCCCAGGACCCCGATCGAACTGAAATGGACAACGCGCTTGACTCCGGATTTTCGAGCCGTAACAAGAACCGCCCGGGTGCCGTTGACATTGATCTCCCGGTACGCCTGCGCTTTGCTGACGACCGACCCGACGGCAGCCGCCAAATGAAACACGATATCCACGTTGGCCATCGCTTTTGCCAATGCCTCTGCATCCTGAATATCCCCGACAACCGATGAGACGCCTGGGGTTTCAGCGAGAGGAGTTTTGTGGACAAGGGCCCGGACTTCAAAGCCTTCGGTCTTTAATGCCCGAATTAAATGGCTGCCGATGAATCCAGAAGCGCCGGTGACAAGAGTCAGCATGGTTTCCCTATGCTAGGATTCTATTAGAATCCCAATCAGAACGCAAGGCGCGGATATGGGAAAGTTTGCTTTAAGGGAGCCGGCTTTCGATGTTCTTCTCGTTGACCGCAGTGACCCCGTACTCGTAATCGGAAGTTACCGTGATCCCGTTCTTGTCGCCAAATGAGAAAACGGTCCCATTAACCGCGCCGGCCATTATTTACTTGCCGCTTCGTCGACAATTATTCTTTTTAAAATTTCACGCCCAAACCGATGCCCATCTCGATGCCGCCGAGGTCGAAGGTGTCGGTGCCGTCGGGGAGCGCTTCGGCCAATGTCTTCTTGATGATGTTGTACTTGACGAAAAATTCGCCCAGAAGGGAGATGTTGCTGTTTTTCATAAAGCCGGGGTTGATGTCGAAATAGGAGCCGGCCTGGAAATAGAAACCGAGGGCGCTGTCGCTGGTATTCGGGAGGTCGGTTTCGCCGCTGATCGTTTCCGAATAAAGGTACATATTGAGACCGGCGCCGACAAAGGGTTCCATGAATTTCCATTTCAGGATGCGGTAACGGAGACCGAGTGAGAGGGGGATGATCTGGAATTTGATAGCGTTGCCGAAATAGGAGGTTTCTTCCTGGTCGACATAAAGCTTGGCCGAAGCATACACATCGGTCTTAGGCATAACCTGAACCGCGAACTCGATCCCGGGAATATTGCGGAACCAGTTGGGATAGACCAAACGGTAGTTCTCGTCGTTGACCGGAAAGCGTCCGAAGACCAAACCGGCCCGGAAACGGCTTTCAACTGCCATGGAAGGCTTCCCTTCTGCCGGGGGAGCAACGACCTTGATCTCAGGTTGTACAATCAATTTTTCTTTCCCGACTGCTTCCTGTTCCTTCAGTTTAGCTTTAGCCTCGGCTTTTTCCCTGGCCAGATCTTCCCGGTTGACAAGCCGGATATTTTTACCATCATTCAGGCAATCAAACCCGGAAACGATGAGTTCTTCGCCGGCGGCCAGACCTTTTTCGATCATGGTCCTGCCTTCCCCGCCAGCCCTGATGGTCACATAGAGTTTTTTGGCCTTGTTCTTTTCAACCACGTAAACAAAATCGCCCAAGCTGTCTTTTTGCACGGCCAGGCTGGGAATGACGATAACATCGGCATGCTTGCCCGTTAACTTTTTGAATATATAGTAAACGCCCTCTTTTACCTGGTTGTCATTGTTGCTTACCCTGAACCTGACCTGGGCATCGCTGAGCGCGACGACTTCAGCCTCGACCTTGTCGGGCAAACCTTCGCCAGTGCCGGTGAATTTGTCGCCAAGCGCCAATGTTCTTTTATCGGTATCAACCAAAGGAACCTGGAAGATCATCTGTTTCGGGTCGGAAATTTCCAACAAAAGCGAACCGACGGCCAGTTCGCTCTTCGCCGCCATTACCAAGTGGACGATGCCGGCAACGGGCGCCTTGATGATCATGTCGGCCTGGGCTTTTCTCGCACTCAAAAGATCCTGGGCTTTTTGGTAATCCCTGGCCGCGGCCTGCACCGCCCTTTCATCTTTCACTTTCCAGTTTTGGCGGGTGGTCAGAATTTTTTTCGCCTTGACGACATCGGCCGCCAGTTTCTTTATTTCTTCGCTCATACCGGCGTTCAACAGGACAAGTTCCTGATTCACGTCGACCAGGTTGCCTTCGCCTACCCTTACTTCGGAAAGTACTCCGGCAACAGGGCTGGTGACGGCAACGATCTCCGCTTTCCCTAGGCCGGAAAAGTACTGGTAATCCATAAAAATTCCAGATTTGACCGTTTCCACGAGCACGGCCACTTTTTTTGGGCATTCCATCCCCGAAAGCAAGATATTCTCGCCGGCGCGCAGCGCAGCAGATGCCGCGGCCATGAACAGCGCGGCCGCAAGCACAAAAAACAAACCTCTTTTTCTAAAGTTCATAAAAAAACCTCCAAGATTTAAAAAAATTGCCGGATAAGGATTTTCAATTGTCACACAAACCGTCTAGCTTGTCAATATACTATACTTAACCGGTCCATTCTCAGTCAGCCAGCCTAATGATGCGCCTATTTGAGCAAAAACAAAATTGAAAATACGGGCGCGGCCCACCAGTGCCGGTAGAGTACATGGCTGAACAGCGGCTGGACCTCCAGGAATCGGCAACCATGGATGCGGCAGGTTTAGAGACTATATGCCTGGCCCTCTGGGAAAAGGGGCGGGCCTTTTCGTTAGTGAAGATGAAATAGGGGAAGCCGTTTTAATCAAGCCGGCTTTTTATTCGCTTACCGTTGACCGAGTACTGGTGCTTCCTTACATCCTAAGGCAGGCGGCTTTCGATGTTCTTCTCGTTGACCGCGGTGACCGCGTATTCGTAGTCGGAAGTTGCCGTGATCCCGTTCTTGTCGCCAAATGAGAAAACAGTCCCATCGACCGAGCCGACGGCGAGCCACTTGGCGCTGCTCCAATGGATCCGGCGATAAATGTTGAACTTGATCACTTTTATGTTCTTGGCGATATTGTCGGGATTGTTTTCCCATTTCACCCCGTACATCCAATAGCCATGGAACAGGCTCCGCTCCATCGTCCTGACATAGGTGACATTGACTGGCGGCCGGATCGCCGGCTTCGGATAGTTGTAGAGGCAATAATAGGAATGGCCGTCGCCGTACTGGTCCTCGGTGAACCAGGTGGCCCAGAGGCCGAGATTGGGATCGGCCCAGAGGTGGAAGGGCGCCTTGTTGATATTCATATCTCCCAGGGTGATGGGCGTGCTGTCAAGCCACACCCCGTCCTTATAACGCAGCAGCTGCAGTTTGTGCCCCAGGTCAAAATAGGTGAACATGATTTCGTCGCCATGGGCGACGGCCTTTGAATTGAACGTATACCAAGGTGTCATCGGCGCACTTACGAGTTTGATGACCTTACTCTGGTCAAAGACCAGAGTGTCGCCGTTCCGCTCATAGGGCAGGTAATAATATCCGTTTTGCTGCGACCAGCAGAAGGTGATTATCCCCTTGGTTCCGGTCATGGCGATGGAGGGGAGAAAATGCCAGCCGGTGTAGTTCGATGTCACTTCTTTCTTGTCCACCACGACGTAGTTCCCGGCAGTGTCTTTTTTGATCAATGCCGCATTGATGATCAGATCGTCCGACCCGCGGTCCGCCTTCCACACCACGTGCAGATAGCCCGCTTCATCGAAATGGGCGTAGGGATTGGTGGCCGATCTCTGCGTCGGCATAGTGCTCAGGTTGATCTCGTTGCTCCAGGCTGTCTGGCCGCTTTTGCGAAAAAGAACATAAATGTCTTTGGCGAAGTTGGGCTGGCGCAAGACCACACATAAAGCGAAATCGTCGTTGACGGGATTGACCCGCAGATGGCTGTCCTCGGGATACTTTGTGTAGATCCGTTCGGGCGCGCTCCAGGTTTCGGTCGCAATGTTGAAATCGGCGGTGTATACGCCGATGCCGCTGGTGTCGTACACCTCGCCCCAGCAGGCATGGAAGTTGTCGTCGGCAGTGGCCACGACGCTGGTGATCACGATGTCCTTGTACTTAGACCCGGGCAGCTTCACCTGGGTGACCGCTCCCGTTGATTTCTTGATGAAATAATACATGATCGACTGGAACTTTTGGCGGAAAACGATCATGATATCGCCGCGTGAGTTGGTGGCGATTGAGGGGCACTTGACGCCGCTTTCGCCCTGCCCGCCCACAAAGGGAACCTGAAACTGGTCAATGGTCTGGGCGGCAATGGGCAGGACCAGCGCCAATAGAACCATGAAAAAAACAATCTTCTTGATCATGAACGTTTCCTCCAAACCTTAAAATTTCACGCCCAGGCCGATTCCAAACTCAAATCCGCCGAGGTCGAGCTGGTCGGTTCCATCCGGGAGCAGTTCGACCAAGGTTTTTTTGACGAGGTTGTATTTCAGAAAGATTTCTCCCAGGATGGAGATATTATGTCTCTGGGAGATATCAAAATAGGAACCGCCCTGGAAATGGAAGCCGAATGCTTTACCCATGGTGTCTTCCAGGTCGCTTTCGCCTGTGATCGTTTCCGAATAGGCATAATAATTGATACCGGCGCCGACGAACGGCTCGACGAATCGCCACTTCGGAAAGCGGTAGCGCAGACCGATCGAAAGGGGCGCCAATTTGAATTTGAGTTCATTGCCGTAAAAGGTGGTTGTCAGTTTTTCACTGAAAATCTTGTAGGACAGCCAGAAGTCGACATTTTTTACAGTATTGAACGAAAATTCGATTCCCGGGATATTCTTGAACCAGTTGAGATAGAATGACCGCAGATTCTTGTCATTGATGGAGAAGCGTCCGAAGATCAGTCCAACCCGGAAACGGTTTTTGAGGACTAGGCGGGTTTTCTTCGCTTCCGCCACCTCGGTTTTGACTACTTGTTTGGTAACTTTGTTTTCTTCCTCGGTTGCTGCCTTTTCTTTCACCTTGACCAAAACTTCAGCTTTTTCTTTGGCCAATTCTTCCTGGTTGACGATGCGGATTTTCTTGCTATCAGCCAGACATTCGAACCCGGAAATGATGAGCGGCGTTTCCGCAGACAGACCCTTTAAAACCATGGTTTTGCCTTCCCCGCTCTTTCCGGTGAGCGGCGTTTCCGTTGCCAGCCCCTTCACCATAGTTTTACCTGCCCGGCTCTTTCCAAGGGTAATATATTGTTTTTTGGCTTTTTTCTTTTCGGCCACGTAGACAAAATCGCCCAGGCTGTCATGCTGAATGGCAGAAGTAGGGATTACAATGGCATCGGGATGCTCGGCTCCCAATTTTTTAAAGGTAAAAATGACGCCCTCTTTAACCTGGTTTTCAGTATTGTTTACTCCGAACACGGCTTGGGTTTCGCTGACAGCAACGACTTCAGCCGCGACTTCACCGCTGAAGCCGTCAGTCGTTCCAACGAATTTATCGCCAATTGTTAATAGCCCTTTATCAGAATCGGTCAGGGAAATCGGGAACAGCATCTGCCGGGGGTTGGAGATTTCCAGCAGTAGGGCATTGGCGGCCGTCTCGCTGCCGGCAGCCACGACCAAGTGCACGATCCCGGACACGGGTGCCTTGACGACCTGATCGGCCTTAGCCTTTTTTTCATTCAGCAGATCCAGGGCTTTTTGATAGTCTTGCGTCGCGGCCTGAATCGCCTTTTCATTTTTCACTTTCGAGTTCTGGCGGGTGGTCAAAATTTTCTTTGCCTTGGCAGCTTCGGCGGTCAGTTTTTTTATTTCTTCGCCCATGCCGGCGTTCAACACAACCAGGTCCTGGCCGGCATCGACCAGGCTGCCTTCGCTGACCTTGATTTCAGAAAGCAAACCGCTGACCGGGCTTTTGACGGCAACGACTTCTGCTTGCCCTCTACTGGAAAATTGGAATTCCAGAAAAAGCTCAGTTTTGACCTTTTCCACGGTCACGGCTACTTTCTTCGGGCATTCGGTCTTTTCAACCGCTTTTTCTTCCTGAGTCGCTTCCTTTTCTTTCAGTTTGGCCTGCGCCTCGGCTTCTTTCTTGGCTAGCGCTTCGGCCTTTTTTTGGGCTTTCGCTTCAGCCTTTTCTTTGGCTTGTGCATCGGCTTTTTCCGAGGCTAGCAAATCGGCTTCTTTCTTGGCCAGCGCCTCGGCTTCTTTCTTGGCTAGCGCTTCGGCCTTTTTCTGGACTTTCGCTTCAGCCTCTTCTTTGGCTTGAGCTTCGGCTTTTTTCGCGGCTAACAAATCGGCTTCTTTCTTGGCCAGCGCTTCGGCTTTTTCTTTGGCTAATTCATCCTGGTTGACGCTGTTGATTTTTTTGCCGTCGCTGATGCAGTCGAATCCGGAAACGACGATCTCGCTGCCGGCGGCCAGCCCTTTTTCGATCATGGTTTTGCCAGACCCGGCCGCCCCGACGGTCACATAGAGTTTTTTAGCTTTTTTCTTTTCAACCACATAGACAAAAGTGCCCAGGCCGTCTTTTTGCACAGCCAGGCTGGGAATGACGATGACATCGGCATATTCGCTTTTCAGCTTTTTAAATATAAAGTTGACGCCTTCTTTGACCTGGTTTTCATCGTTGTTCACCCTGAACGTGACCTGGGCGTCGCTGAGCGCGACGACTTCAGCCTCGACCTCGGTGCTCAAACCTTCGCCAGTAGCGCTGAATCTATCGCCGATCGCCAATGTACCTTTTTCCCCGTCGGCCAGGGGGATCTGGAAGATCATCTGCTTCGGGTTGGAAATTTCCAGCAAAAGGGCATCAACGGCCAGTTCACTATTCACCGCCAACACCAGGTGGACGATGCCGGCCACCGGCGCCTTGATGATCAGGTTGGCTTGGGCCTTTTTCTCATTCAACAGGTCCAGGGCTTTTTGATAATCCCTGGCCGCGACCTGCACGGCCTTTTCATTTTTTACTTTCCAGCTTTGGCGGGTGGTCAGAGTTTTTTTCTTATTGGCGACATCGGCCGTCAGTTTTTTGATTTCTTCGCTCATGCCGGCGTTCAATACGACCAGGTCCTGGTCTGCATCAACCAAGCTGCCTTCGCTCACTTTTATTTCAGAAAGCATTCCGGCAACCGGGCTGGTGACAACAATGATCGCCGCTTTTCCCTGACCGGAAAAATACTGGTAGTCCATGAAGGCACTGGCTTTGACCGTCTCCACGAGCACGGACACTTTCTTGGGGCATTCTGTCCCCGATAGTAAAGTATTCTCATCGGCCCGCAGCACGCTGGACGCCGCCACCATGAACAAAACGGCTACGAGCATAACAAACACACCTGATTTTCTAGAATTCATAACAAAACCTCCATGATTTTTAAAGAGTTTATTAGACAGAGATTTAATTTTTGCATAAATTGCATTACTTGTCAATATACTATACTTAACCAGTTCCATTTTTTCTAAGTATCTGGAACAGCTCCCAAACATAGTCAAGTTCAATATAAACTCAAGTTGGTTATATTAATTATTGACAAGCAGTTGTGATCATTCTATAATGTAGGTATGACAAAACGAACCATATTATTGCTAATAATTTGGGGAGTTATTTTTGGCGGGCTTACCTACGCCAGCGTCGAAAACATTTCAAATTCAGCGGCTGGATCCGAAGATGCCCACGTCGCCATCAATTCATCCGGGGAAATCGGTGCCATCTGGTTGGAGAAGTTCTCGAACGGAGGCCAGCATGTCTATTTCTCCATCTATCGCAACGGGCAATGGTCAACCCCCGCCGGCATCCCCGGCCAGTCGGGAAGCAACGCCGATCCCTGCATCGCCAAGGGGGTGAACGGGGGATTCGTGGCTGCCTGGTATGATCTGGCGTTCTATTGCGTCCGCTTCTCCGAATACACAGGCTCCTGGTCGACGCCCATAACCGTTTCGCAGGTCGGCGGCTACGATATGGGCTCGCCTTCGATCACGACGACGACCAACGGCCGCATCGCCGTCGGTTGGCAGCGGGGAAATTCGACATTCCCTGATGCCTACGTGGCGATAGGTCGCGGCGGCAGCTGGTCCGGGCCGGTGAACATTTCGAATACAGCCTTCGGTTCCAAGTACATTGACCTGGCCCCCGGACCGAATGGTGAAATATACGCCGTCTGGCAGGACAACCTCTACCTGGCCAGCGCCAATGTGGACTATTTTTACACGATGATGAGCTCCGACCACGGCAATGGAAGCTGGACGACACCGCAAATCATTGACAACCTCAATGGTTGGACTTTCAGGCCTGTGGTCGCGGTAAATTCCAGTAACGATATTCTATCCTGTTTTTATTATATGCAGGGGTCCAGCTACTGGGCTGCAAACTATCTAAACGGCAGCTGGCAAAGTCCGCAGTTGCTCAGCGATACCGGCGACCACTATGATCACAACCTCTATTTTTCCGAGGCCTGCCCCTATGGGAATGACGGTTTCCTTTATATTTATCGCAATTGCAACCGCAATATTGTTTACCTAATCATCCGCAACGGAAGCGTGGGAAACAGGGTGGTCTTAACCAGCAGCAACCAAACTTATCATCCGAGCATCGATTACAGCTCCTCAATCGGAGCCGTTGCCGCCTGGACCGATTTCTCCGTGAGCAGCGACGTGTTCGTCGCTATTTTTGATCCC
>JAPKZL010000095.1 GCA_026393795.1 Candidatus Aminicenantes bacterium
TACTTGGCCAGTTCGCTGGCCTGGGCGCCGAAGGTATTGGTCTCGATGATGTCGCAGCCGGCGTCCAGGTACGAGGAATGGATGGCGCCGATGGTGTCGGGCCGCGAGAGGGTGAGATAGTCATAGCAGCCGTCGCGGCCCTGGTAATCGTCGGGGCCAATGGCTGCTGCCATGATCGCCGTGCCCATCGCGCCGTCCAGGATGAGGATTTTTTCCTTCTGGCGCTTGCTGATGTCGGGTTTGCCTATTCCAGCCATGATCACGCCTCGACTGAAATCAATGTTGACCGGGAAAAATCGATTCCAGGAGGGCCTTGGCGGCCTTTCCCTGGCCCATGGTAAAGACGTGGATTCCCGGCACGCCGTAGTCGATCAGCTGCTCGGCCAAGCGGGCCATGTAGCGGACGCCGTTGGCGAAAGCCTGCTCCTTGGTGCGCGCGTCTTCGATGAGCCCGACCAGATCGGCCGGGATGTTGACATGGAAGGTGCTGGGAATGGACAGTATCTGTTTGCGGTTGACCAGGGGCTTGAGTCCCGGGATGATGGGGACGGTAATGCCGAGGGCGCGCGCCTTCTCGACCAGGTTCCGATAATGCTCGAAACTGAAGAACATCTGGGTGATGATGTATTCGGCTCCCATCTCGACCTTGTTTTTCAGATAAAGGAGATCCTTGTCCAGGTTGGGCGATTCGAAATGCTTTTCGGGATAGGCGGCCACGCCGATGCAGAACTTGGTCTGGACCGGGTCCTCCAGCTCATCGATGTATTTCCCCTTGTTCATCGAGGCGATCTGCTCGACCAGTTGGCAGGCGTAATGGTGGCCGTCCTTTTCCGGGATATAGCGCGGCTGGCCAGGGGGCGGGTCGCCGCGCAGGGACAGGATGTTCTCGATGCCCAGGAAATGCAGGTCGATCAGCGTGTCCTCGGTTTCGTAGCGGTTGAAGCTGCCGCAGATCAGGTGCGGGACCGGCTCCACCTGGAAGCGGTTCTTGATGGCGCTGCAGATCCCGACCGTGCCCGGTTTTTTTCGCCGCGGCCGGCGGGTGATGATCCCGTCCTTCTCCTCGTATACCGTGTGCGGCTGGTGATAGGTGACGTTGATGAACTGGGGTTCGAAAGGCATCAAGGCTTCCAGGCCAGAAAAAACATCGTCCACGCTTTTGCCGCGGTCGGGCGGAGTGATCTCCAGCGAAAAAAGCAGCTTATGATCCTTGCTCTGAAGACTATCGATGACCTTGGCCATGACAACCCCTCGCGGTTAAGTTTCATTTATCATAGCACAAAAAGCCTTTTGTTTGAAGCCCAGAATAGATAATGGTCTTCCTCAAAAAAGGCCTAAAACGACAGGTAGGGGTTTGATTAATCAAACCCCTACAAGGCAATTTGGTTTACCCCAGGAAACCGATCACATCCGCAAGGTGGCCGTCAGACGCAGGGGATGCAGCAGCAGCTGCAGCGCCGCGACGATGTCGCTGCAGGCAATATCGGCCGCCAGCAGACTGTCGGTCGCGGCTCCCTCTTCCTGGATGACCGCGATGCCCAGTCTCGCCTTTTTCAGCATGGCGCGGTCGTTGCGGCCGTTGCCGATGCATGCCGTGTTTTCGGCTCCCAATTCCTCGACATAGCGTTCCTTTTGCCCGGTGTGATCGGAGCCGTTAAGAATTTTCAGGGTGCAGGGGATGCCCTGGATTTCATTTTCCACGTTGCCAAACGTAGCGGCGGTGAGGATGTGGATGCGCAGCTGGCGCGAAAGCTCGACTAGCAATTCCCCTACCCTGGGCTTTATTTTCCCGTCCAGGGCGAGGGTGCCGTTGAAATCGAGCACAAGGTCCTTGATTTCCAGAATTTCATCTTTTCCAGGTATATTAATTTCAATCATGGTCACAAATAAATCATTGTGTAGGGGTTCAATACAGGATTCATTGAGATCAGATTGAACCCCTACATTGTCTTTTGAACCCGATCAATCCGTTTTTCCAGTTCGAGAAACATTTCCCGGCACACCCAGGCGTCGGTGGCCGCGTACGTGATCTGGGCCGGGGTCAATTCGCTGCGCTCCCAGTTTGACGTTTGCGCCCCCTTGGAAACGCGAAAGCCAAGCAAATGCGCGGCCAGGGTGCGTACGCCGCTGGCCTTGATGCCGGCCTTGGCCGCCATCTTGCCCAGTTCGACAAAACCGGCGGGGACGAATTTCATCACTTCATGCAGCTTGGCGACATCGCCGGCCACGGCGATGCCGGCCTTGATGACCCGCGCATCGGCGAATAGGCCGGCCAGGCAGTCCAGTTGGTTCAATTTTTTAAGCTGCAGCAAGAAGACCTTTTTCTTGCCGGCCAGCTGCACCAGGGCCGGCGGGAAACGGTCGCCGCTCTTGAACGTCGGCCGGACCTCGATGTCGAAGCCCAGGACCAATTCGTTTTCGAGTTCATTGATCACGGCGTGAAGGCGCGCATCGTCGGCGACGATCTCCACCGCCCCATCGTATTTTTTTTGCGGCAGCAGGTTGATCTCCGCCTTGCTCGGCGCGGGCTGAAGGACGACAGGACTTTCTTGCATGCGGAGATTATAACCTATTTCGGTGCAATCTGGTAAGAAAATCTGTGACTCATCCGGGGATTTAGGCAAAGATTGTAGAAATCTCTTCTTTCGACCTCGAAGATTCAATTGGGGTATGGGTTTCATTGCAATGCATACATCCTGTATGCCTTAGATGGCTATAATGATGGATATCGCTGGAAATAACCAACCGATATAGGTCCGCGAACTTGACCCGAATTTGTCCAGGTTTGTAGTATCACTATGCCGAGGCTTTGCGAGGCATCTAGTGATACTATGCCGAGGCTTTGCGAGGCATCTGGCGATGCCACCACAAGGCGCTGCAAGATCGGGAATTGGCAGCGCTACGGGTCGCGGCACTATGCTGAGGTCCCCCGAAGCATCCAGTGCCGCTATCCTAGCGCGTAAATTACTGAAAGGCACAGCATCACTCCGTTGAGGTTTTACGAAACGGTGAGTGATGCTGTAATAATTACACCAACACTAGCCGCCTCGGGAGACCTCGGCGGAGTGTTGGTGCAGCGCTACGGTACGCATCGCCATGTTGAGGCTTCCGAGACATTATTTTGGCGATGCTGTCCCAATTCGCTGCTGCGAATTGGTCGACCCCCGGTTGTAATTCTAAACCGAGGTTCTCATCCCCGAGAATTGAAATAAAGAGAATGGCAGCGCTACGGGTCGCGGCACTATGCTGAGGTCCCCCGAAGCATCCAGTGCCGCTATCCTAGCGCGTAAATTACTGAAAGGCACAGCGCTACGGGGATTCGAACCCCGGTTTAGTGACTGAGAATCACCCGTCCTAACCCCTAGACGATAGCGCCATAGATTTGGAAAAGAAGAGGAAGAATGGCTGGGATGCAGGGACTCGAACCCCGATACTATGATCCAGAGTCATATGTCCTGCCATTGGACGACATCCCAACGCAGGCGGAATTATACCCGACTTCAAAATTTATGTCAAACGTTTTTGTCAGGTATGTATCGACTGTCTTAAAAGTCAAGTACTTTTTGTAGAAAGTGAGAGATGATTTCGCATCTGGGCATTCAGTCGGACGAGTAGTTTACGCATGACAGCGGCAATGGCAACCTTTTTGGGTTTTCCGTTTTCGATAAGTCGCTGATAGAAAGCGCCGATTTCGGGATCATGTTGAGTAGCCACCCAGGCCGGCATGTATAAACAGCGCCTGGCTTCGTAGCGTCCCCCCGAGATGAAGCGCTTGCCTTTCATTTTGCCGCTTTCTTTGGGGATAGGAGCAAGGCCGATCAAGGAAGCGATCTTGCGCCTGTCGATGTGCCCGAGTTCAGGGACCAGGGCGATCAAGGCACGAGCAGTCGCCTTGCCAACCCCTTTTTGCTGGCAGAGGATCCGGGTCTTTTGTTCGATATCCGGATTTTGCGTTTCCAGGGCATCGATGAGGCGGTCGATCTGTTCCACTTCCAGGTTGATCGCGGCGACGAGGTTCTCATGGCTCTGCAAAATGGCCCCTGAAGCCAGGTTCATTCTGCATTTTTCGACCTGCAGGCTTTTCTTCAGTTCGATCCTGCGGCCGATCAGTTGTTTGAGCTCGATCTGCACGGGAGAAGCTTCATAGGCGGCGGGGAGGTTGGATTTGCGCGCAAAT
>JAPKZL010000096.1 GCA_026393795.1 Candidatus Aminicenantes bacterium
AATAACGCTTGGCCGTGTTTTCAGTCCTGACAAGCTTTTCAAAGCTTCTTATGTCCATCGCACCATCTTAAATTGGTGCAAAATCTTTTACAATTACCTTTTGTTTTTAGTATATCAAATAAATAAATTAAAGTAGAGTGAAAAATTATTCATGGCTCTTATCAATATCACTGTTCCTTGTATGCCGAACCTCAATAATCAATTTGTTTTCACTCTGCCCCCGTTTCCAATCATCGGGATAAATTCGCTGACCCAGAGATAAATAAAAATCAGGATGGCTGTCATCTCTTTTTCATTCATTTGGGAAAAGGAGTTATACCGGGCTAAAACAAAAAAAGTCAATCCTTCACCGTCGAAATAATACGATTCCCGACTGTTTCCTACGAACCGGATACGGGGGTGGCGCGATAGGAACGGCTGTCAGTTCGCCTGCTTGGTCTCGTCCAGGTGAGTCTGGATCTTGCGCTCCAGGATTTTGTCCAGGGAGAAATCCCGGATGCCCATGTAATAAAAAGCCGATTCGATGAAGACATTCTCCGGGATCAGGCCGATCATCTCCACCCTGCGCACGGTGGCGCCAAAGCGTTTGGCCTCCGAGCGCAGCATCTCCAGCACCCGGTACATGGGCATGGCCCGGTAGTTGGAGTTGGTCACCGTGATCTCGGCCAGGTTGTTCTCGCTGTCCATGCCGGCGTAGGCGTTGACATGGGACAAGCCGCCGTTGGCATGTTTGATGATCTCGCTCAACGCCCGGGCCACCGTAATGTCGCCGCTGTCCAGGAAAGCCGTGAAGCTGAGCAGCGGATGGCGGGCGCCGATGATCGTCGCCCCGGCGCTGGGATTGAAGGTGTCGGGTCCGTAGTCGGGCTTCCAGCGCGGGTCTTTCAGTTTCTGCTCGAGCCCCTCGTACTCGCCCTCGCGGATGTTCTCGATGTAGCGGCGCATGGGGAAGCGCGCCGCTTCGCTGAACAGGTAAACCGGCAGGTCGAACTCGGCGGCGACCTTCTGGGCGAATTCCACGGCCATGGCCACCGTCTCCTCGATGGTGGCGTCCTTGAGCGGCACGAAGGGAAAGACGTCCACCGCCCCCAGGCGGGGATACTGCCCCTTGTGCTTGCTCATGTCCACCTGCTTCAGGGTTTCGCGGTACAGGGTGAGGCCGCCGGCGAAGATCGCTGCCTTCGGGCCGGTGAAGGAGAACACGGTGCGATTGCGGACGCTGTCGCAGGAGACATCCAGCACCAGGAGGTTCTCGATGTTTTTCAGCTTCTGGACCAGGGCGGAGATGAACTGCTGGTCATTGCCTTCCGAGATATTGGGAACGACCGAAATGATTTTGCTCATGGACTGCTCCTTTTGCGGAATTTACAGGCTGGCCATGTCCGAGCGGGCGATCTCGATCAAGGTATCGCCCTCGGCCACGTTGTCGCCTTTCTTGACGAATATCTTCTTGACCGTGCCATCGATGGTCGCCTGGATCTGGTTTTCCATTTTCATGGCTTCCATGGTCACGATGACCTGGCCGGCCTTGACCTTCTCGCCGGCTCCGACCTTGACGTCGACGATCAGCCCCGGCAACGGCGATTTAACGATATTGGAAACATCGCCCCCGGCCGGCGGCGCTTCCAGGGCCGGCCTGACCGACGGCACGGTGGCGGCCGCTTCGGTCCGGGACTCGCCCTTTTTGGTCTCCACCGGCAGCAGCTTACTCAATCCCAGCTGTTGCAAACCGACCTGGAATTCCCTGCCATTGACCGTGATCCGCGCCTGCTCGGCGTTGATCTCGCTCACTTCGGCGCGGTATTCCTTCCCGTTGATGGTCAAGACATATTCACTCATGTTAGCGCACTCCTTGGTAAGGACGGACCAGCAGCCGCCCCCATTCGCTCCAGCCCTGGGGCTGGCCGTCCTCGTTGAAGGTGAAGCCATGCCCCTGCAAGGCCATGAACACTTTCACCTCGACGGCCAGAACGGCCGCGATCACGGCCGCGATCTCCGGCTCCACTGCCGCTGCGTCCGGGGCAGCGGCGGGCGGCGGCGTCCTTTCGGCGGGGACCTTGAGGGCCTCGTCCGGGACGGCGGCCTTGGGGCGGCGGCCGGCGAACCAGCGGTCAAGGTTTTTCTTGATGCCCAATTTCATTTCTCCGGTTCACAGCGGGATGTTGCCGTGCTTCTTGGGCGGATTGGCGTCGCGCTTGCAGGCCAGCATCTCCAGGGCCTTGATCAGGCGCAGGCGGGTGCCGGCCGGCTCGATCACGTCGTCGATGTAGCCTTTCTTGGCGGCGCTGTAGGGGGTGGCGAACAGGTCGCGGTAAAGTTCCTTCAGTTCTTCTTTTTTCTTGCCCGCGTCCTCGGCTTTTTTCAGCTCCTCGCTGTAGATGATCTCCACCGCCCCGTCCGGGCCCATGACCGCGATCTCGGCCGTCGGCCAGGCCAGGTTGACGTCGCCGCGGATGTGCTTGGAATTCATGACGCAGTAGGCGCCGCCGTAGGCCTTGCGCACGATGACGGTGACCTTGGGCACCGTGGCCTCGGCGAAGGCATA
>JAPKZL010000097.1 GCA_026393795.1 Candidatus Aminicenantes bacterium
TCCGTCTTTCCTGGCACGACCGCCTTCCGGCACTGTGGGCACAGGACGCGGACCAGGCGCTGGGCGGCGATGCAGTTCAGGGCCGAAACCAAGCTGTAGGTGTCTACCCCCATGTGGATGAAGCGGCCGAGCACGTCGAAGACGTTGTTGGCATGCACGGTGGTGAAGACCAGGTGCCCGGTGAGGGCCGACTGGATGGCGCTCTGGGCGGTTTCCGGGTCGCGGATCTCCCCGACCATGATCTTGTCCGGGTCATGGCGCAGGATGGAGCGCAGGCCGCGGGCAAACGTCAGCCCCTTCTTTTCGTTGACCGGAATCTGGATGATGCCGTCGACCTGGTACTCGACCGGGTCCTCGATGGTGATAATCTTGTCGGCCGGGTCCTTGATCTCGTTCAGGGCTGCGTACAGGGTGGTGGTTTTGCCGCTGCCGGTCGGGCCGGTGACCAGGAACAAGCCATAGGGCTGGCGGATGTAGTAGTTGATCTTTTCCAGGATGTAGGGCGAGAAGCCCAGCTGCTTCAATTTCAGTTCGCCGATGTTCTCGGTGATCATTTCGCGGTCCAGGATACGGATGACGGCGTTCTCGCCGTAGATGCCGGGCATGATCGAGACGCGGAAGTCGATGGTCTTCTGCTTGAAGCGCATGCGGAAGCGCCCGTCCTGGGGGACGCGCTTCTCGGCGATATCCAGCTCGGAGATGACTTTCAAGCGGGTCAGTAGGAACGGATGGAAGGTGGCGTCCAGGGGCTCCATGATCTGGTGCAGGATGCCGTCGATGCGGTACTTGATGATCAAGGCGGCGTTCTGGATCTCGATGTGTATGTCGGAGGCCTTCTTGCTGACTGCGGTCAGGATGATGTTGTTTAACAACTTGACCACCGAGTCGTCCTCGTCGGTGATGCTCTCGATGGTCACCACGTCGTCCTCGACCGTCTCGGCCGTCTTCTTCACCGCAAAGGTCTCGGTCTTGTCGCGCAGGACCTTGGTGTAGGTGTCGCTTTTCTTGAGGAATTTTTCCAGGTCGCCGCGGTTGGCGAAGAAAGGCAGGACCTTTTTCTGGGTGAAATTCTCGATCATGCCGATCTTATCGAGGTTCTCGGGATCGGGCATGGCCACGGAGATGGTGTTGTCCTTCTCCTCCAGGGGGAAAAAAAGATTCTTGATCAGGAAATCGGCCGGAAAGCGGGAAAGCAACTGGTAATTGATCTTCACATCGGCGATATTAACGCTTTTTTTCATTGCACGACCCTTATGACGCTGAAAATGGGCAGGTAGACCGAAACAAGCATCATGGCGATCACCAGGCCCAATGCGATGATTATAACAGGTTCGATCAGCGAAATCAAAGTGTTGATGCGGCTGTCGATGGAGCGTTCGTAGTAATCGGCGCTCTCGTCCAGTACGGCGGTCAGGTTGCCCGAGGTTTCGCCGACGCGGACCATCTCGACCAGGATGCGCGGGATGAAGGCGATCTCCTCCAGCACCTCGGAAAGCACGTGACCCTGGCGGATTTTTTCGGGGAGCTCGCGGATGCGGCTGTAATAATACCTGTTGGCGAAGGTTTCCACCGCGATTTCAGCCGCGTCGGGGACGGGGATGCCCCCCGAGACCAGGATGGCCAGGGTGCGGGCGAAGACGGCGACGGCGTTCTCATGGATGACGCGGCCGATGAAGGGCGACTTGATCTTGAACTGATCGATGATGATCACGCGCGGCTGGAAACGCTCGAGCAGCTTGACGGCCAAAAATGCCATGAAGGCCAGCGCGGTGAGCAGGACGATGTTTTCCCGCAAAAACTGGGTGACGGCGATGAAGAGCAGGGTCAGGGGCGGCAGCTGCGCCTCCAGGTCGCTGAAGAAGGAGGCGAACTTGGGGATGACGAAAACCGAGATCACCAGCACCATGGCGATCATGAAGAGGAGGAGGATAGCCGGATAGGTCAGGCTGCCGACGATCTTGCGGCGCAGGTTGGCGAGCTTGCCCAGGTAGATGTTGAATTTTTCCAGGGTCTGTTCCAGGTGGCCGCTTTTTTCGCCGGCCAGCAGCGACGCTGTGTAAATTTTATTGAACGGCAGCCTGGACGAGGCGAAGGCCGCCGAGATCTGCGTGCCGTTGCGGATGCTGCCGGCCGCCCTGGCGATGATGTCGCGCAGGCGGCTGGGCCGGCTGTTCTGGATGATGATCTCCAGGGCGCGGATCATGGGGATGCCGGCCTTGAGCAGGGTGATCATCTCCTGGTTGAAGAGGAGGAATTCGGTGTAGCCGATCTTGCGGTTGAACAGCCCGCCCAGGGAAAGGTCCTTGAACCACAGGCCGCGGACGGCGATCAGCTTCTCGTCGCTCCCGGCCAGGGACGCCTTGAGCTCGGCCTTGCTTTCGGCGTAGTGGTCGCGCCTGACGTAATGGCCCTGCTCGTCGACGAAGGTGCAGCGGTAGGTGGGCATCAGAGCGTGTCGTGCCCCGGGAAATACGGGCGCAGGACCTCGGGGATGCGGATCCTGCCGTCAACGGTCTGGTAGTTTTCCATAATGGCGGCCACGGTGCGGCCGATGGCCAGGCCCGAGCCGTTCAGAGTGTGGATGTAATCCTTTTTGCCGTCCTTGCCCTTGTATTTGATCCGCGCCCGCCGGGCTTGGAAGTTTTCGAAGTTCGAGCAGGAGGATATCTCGAGGTAGCCGGCGCGGGCCGGCATCCAGACTTCGATATCGTAGGTCTTGGCCGAGGAGAAGGAGAGGTCGCCGCTGCACAGGGCGGTGGTGCGGAAGTGCAGCCGGAGTTTCTTGAGGATGGATTCGGCGTCGGCGGTCAGTTTTTCGAGCTCGTCGTAAGACTGCGCCGGAGTGGTCAGCTTGAGCAGCTCGACCTTCTGGAACTGGTGCTGGCGGATCAAGCCGCGAATGTCCTTGCCGTGCGACCCGGCTTCGCTGCGGAAGCAGGGCGTGTAGGCGACGTACTTGATGGGCAACTGGCCCTCGTCCAGAATCTCGTCGCGGTGGATGTTGGTCAGCGGCACCTCGGCGGTGGGGATCAGGTAGAGATTGAAGCCCTCGATCTTGAAAAGGTCTTCCTTGAACTTGGGCAGGTTGCCGGTGCCGATCAGGCTGAGGTCGTTGACCAGGAAGGGCGGCAGCACCTCGCGGTAGCCGTTTTCGTTGCCGTGCACCTCGAGCATGAACTGCACCAGCACCCGTTCCAGCTTGGCCAGGGCGTCAAAATACAGGGCGAAGCGGGAACCGGCGATCTTGGCGGCGCGCTGGAAATCGAGCTGGCCGGAGTTTTCGCCCAATTCCCAATGCGGGCGAGCCGGAAAGTCGAAAGCGGGTTTTTCGCCCCAGCTGCGGACCACCTCGTTGGCGCTGGCGTCCTTGCCCACCGGCACGGAATCATGGAAAAGGTTGGGCACGTTCAGGAGGAATTCCTGGAACTCGGCATCCACGGTTTGAAGCTGGCGCTCGTGGCCTTCGATCATTTTCGAAAGCTCGATGGACTGTAGCTCCAGTTCGCGGGTGTTGGCGCCGCTCTTTTTCTTGACCCCGGTCTCCTTGGCCAGGCGGTTCTTCCTGCTTTTCAGCTCCTCGCTGTCGGCCAGGAGCCGGCGGCGGAGCTGGTCGATCTCGGCGAAACGCGTTTCATCGAAGGCCACGCCCTTGGCTTCGACCTTTTTCTTGACCAATTCCAGGTTGTTTCTGACAAAATTGATGTCCAGCATGAAAAAATTATAGCACAGCGGGATTGAGCGCGCAAAAAATTAAATTTCCCGCCGGCCGCTGAACAAAAAGCGTTTTTTCGGAGTATAATCGCTTCTTAAAGGATAATAACATGCAAATCAAACACCTGCTGCTCTCCGGCTTGCTCTTTTCGGGGTTGCTGCACCCCGGCGCCGACGACCCGAAGCTGCTGAAAAAAGCGCTGCGCATCCACCAGCGCGCGCTGACCGTCGACACCCATTGCGACACCCCGTTCAAACTCCTTGAAAAGGATTGGGATATCGGCCAATATCACCAGCCGGGAGAGCCCAACAGCGGCTGCCAGGACCTGCCGCGCATGAAAGCCGGCGGGCTCGACGCCACCTTTTTCGCGGTGTTCGTCGCGCAGGGGCCCCGAATCCCAGAAGGTCACGCCAAGGCAAAGGCCATCGCCATCCTCGACGCCATGGATGGCATGTTCAAGAAATACCCGGACCGGTGCGCCCTGGCTTTGACGGCCGGCGACGCCAGGCGCCTGGAAAAAGAGGGCAAGACGGCTATTTTCATCGGCATGGAAAACGGCTACCCGCTGGGACACGACATCGCCCTGCTCGACTATTTCTATTCCCGCGGCGTGCGCTACGTCACCCTAGCCCACACCGCCGACAACGACATTTGCGACTCGTCCACCGACCGCCGGGATCCCGAGGACCACGGCCTGAGCGACTGGGGGCGGCAGGTGCTGCGGCGCATGAACGAGCTGGGCATCATGATCGACGTCTCGCACATCTCCGACCGCTCCTTTTGGGACGTATTGGCGCTGACCAAGGCCCCGGTCATCGCCTCGCACTCCTGCGCCCGCGCCCTCTCCGACAGCCCGCGCAACCTGAGCGACGACATGCTCCTGGCCTTGAAAAAAAACAACGGCGTCATCCAGCTCTGCATCCTCGACGACTACGTCAAGCAGCCGCCGCCCGACCCGGCCAGGAAAAAGGCCTTTGACGAATTCATGAAAAAAGAGGAAGCCCTCGGCGGCTGGAGCAATATCACCGACCAGGCCACAAAAGACGCACTGGAGAAAGAGTACCACGACCTCGGCACGCGCTACCCCTCGCCCCCGGTCTATGTCAGGGACGCGGTCGACCATATCGACCACATCGTGCGCCTGATCGGCATCGACCACGTGGGCATCGGCACCGACTTCGACGGCGGCGGCGGACTGGCCGACTGCTCCGACGTCACCCAGCTGAAGAACTTCACCATCGAGCTGGTGCGCCGGGGCTACTCGGAAAAAGACATCGCCAAGATCTGGGGCGGCAATGCCCTGAGGTTGCTGCAGCAAGTCATCGATTATTCAAAAAGCAAGCATTAATTCCTGATATCCGCGCCGCCCTGTTTCTAATAAACGAAATAGAAGCATAGCGAACCGTATCCCGAAAAAATTCGCAATGAAAATGCAGATCCCCCCGCCTACGGCACCCCCCTTATCAAGGGGGGATGGGGGGATTGAGAGGGTGGGAAAAAGATGGATACGATAGCCGCATTCAACTTGTAATTCGAACATATTTTCTATAAAATCCCATCAATTAGGAAATTTATTTTCCTATCACTATATCAAAAGAGGCATATAACATGTTAAAGAAGCTGTATTTATGGATGGTGTGTTTACTTTTGGCTGGCGCGGGAGTTTATGGGGAGAACCTCTCTAATACGGGAGAAATCAAATATAAAAAGGAAATCGCCCCTTATGTCGATTTCTTGAAAAAACAAAACCAGAAGCCGGTCGATTATGTCATGGGACTTTTCGAGAAGTACGATTTGGTGATCTTGTGTGAGAGAGCTCATCCCGAAACGACGCAATACGATTTCATCTATGACCTGGTCAGTGATAAGCGATTCATTGAAAAAGTCGGCAATATGTTCACGGAGTTGGGCACAAGTACAATGAATGGTTATCTCCATGATTTTCTATTTACCGATGGCTTGAGTGACAAAGAAGTGGAAAATAAAGTACTTTATATATATAGAAACTTTTTTTCCATTCCATTTTGGGAGAAATATAATTTTTATGATTTTTTAAAGCGCTTATATACATTAAATAAATCACTTGCAGTGAATGCAAAGATCAATCTCTATTTCTCGGATATGCCTTTTTCCTGGCAGGGCATGACCAAAGAAAAGTACCAGCAATTTAGGGCTGGTCTCGGAAAGCGGGATTGGGTCATGGCCGACCAGATCATAAAAAAATTTGCCGACATTGCCAAGTCCACCCAGCTTCGAAAAAAGGCCCTGGTGATCATGAACTATCGCCATGCCTTCAATGATTTTAAATATGCGGATGGAACCAAAGCCGATAATGTTGGCAGATATATTTTTGAAGCTCTCCCCGGTAAAGTGGCAAACGTGATGCTCAACTCTGTCGCAAATTTATACAATCCGACTGAAAAAACGGATATTGCTTCTCCCGTCAGCAATGGGAAATGGGATGCGGCATTTGAGGTCATTGGTAATCCCAATATCGGGTTTGATTTTAAAGGCAATCCTTTCGGCGCCGACTATTTTGATCTTTTCCCATATGAAAAACACAATTTGACATATCAAGAGGTATTTACCGGCTTCATTTTTTATAAACCATTAAAGGAACACAAATATCTTTGGGGCAACCCAAAGTTTTTTGCCGATGGTTATGACAAAATAATTTTGGATAGACAGACAATTTCAGGATACCCGGTGGCCCCAGACAAAGTCAATGAATTCATTAAAGAGAATGAAACATTGGTTGAAAACACCTATGAGAATATCACCGATATGATGTTGAAAATAAATCAATGGTTATTGCCGGCAAAAAAGTAATATCTAAGTCCCCTGCGTAGCACAGAATTACTCATAATGCGTCCACAGGCGAATGATTTTTATGATATTGCCAGCGCACAGCTCATAAACCAGGCGATGCTTGATATTGATCCTGCGGGAATAAGCTCCTTTCAAATCACCAATTAATTTTTCGTAGGGCGGTGGATTTTGAAAAGGATTTTCCCGCAATATTTCAAAAAGTTTCTGGACATTATCCCGAAGCCCGGCTTGACTTATTTTTTTTGCATCTTTTTGGGCTTGCCTGGTATAAACAATTTTCCAACTCACCAATCAAGCTCCATTGAACAATCGGCAACTTTTGTCGCCAATCCTTTTTTAATCGATTCTCTCATTCCGGGAATAGACAACAAGTAAAGGGTTTCCTGGATCGAGGTCCAATCGCTTTCTGAAATCAAAATAGCGTTTGCGTTTTTCCCGGTGATGATGACAGGCGCATGAGAGTTGGTCACTTCCTTGATGAGTTGATAAATTTTTTTCCTGGCGGTAGTTATGTTTACTGTAGTCATTTTTACCTCACCCAAATACAATACGTTAAAACGTACATACTGTCAACAAAAAAATCTCTTTACTAAAAATATCGCCAAGAGCAGAAGTTAACTGACTCGGTGTACGGCATACGATAGACGGTTTACGGCGAAGAAAGAACGTGGGCCGATCAATCTTGCCGTGCACCGTCCACCGTCAACCGTGCACCAAGTTCAGAAAGCTCTGCTAGTTCTTGATGTCGATGCCGCCAAGCAACGCCGAGGCCTTGATGACCAGCTTACCGCCGCCGGCGGACGGCGTCTGCCGGGTGCGGTCGTCAACGCTGCCCAGCATGTTGCTCGGCTGAACCTCGATGCGCCAGTCGCGGGGGATGAATATCTCGACCCCGCCCAGGACAGTGGAAACGGTCAGCAGCCAGTCGCCGGCGGCCAGCTTGGCCTCGAGCAGGTCGATCTTGGTGCCGCCCAGCACGTTGTGCACGTCGCCGCCCTTGAATTCCTGGCTGGTGATGCGGCGGTCGGTGCCGCTGAGGATGTTGGTCACCTGGATGCCAGCAGGAAAACCACTCCCAGCAGGATAAGGAACAAGCCGGAAAACTCGAAAATATTGCGGTTGTTGTACAGGTGGATCAGGCCGAGGGCGATCAGGATCAGCGGCCACCAGTGCTTGATGTCGAGGTCGAAGGGCAGTCGCCCCAAGTTGGCCAGCAGCACCAGGGTGCCGAGAACGATCAAGACAATGCCCAGCAAAATGGCGCCGCCGGGCAGTGATTTTTTTTCAGTCATAATTCCCTCCTTTCATGATGCGTTCCAGTATAAAAACCTTTGCCGCACTTGTCAATATCGATCTCGAGCGGGCACTCCCTGGGTACGCCAAAACATGGTGCGATATTCTGTTGGGCACATTTCTCCGGAATGACAACTATTTCTATTGACTTTTGATTTGCAAAATATTAGATTCTCTTTTGTGACCCAAGTTGGTTTTTCCCATACGCTTTGTCCTCATCACGTTGAGAACTCAAGCTGGCGCAGCTTGTTTTTTTTGGGCTGGATCTTAACCTTCGGGACCGTGTTGATCGGCCAAGTGCAGGAGCTTGGCGCCCCGATCATCAACAACTACGAACCCGCCCAGTACAAAGCGTCCAGCCAAAATTGGGTGGCGGTGCAGGATCGCCGCGGCGTCATGTACTTTGGCAATTCCAATGGGATATTGGAATTCGATAGTCAAAGTTGGCGGCTCATTCCCACTCAAGGAAATGCCACTATCCGGGCCCTGACCTGCGGAGCGGATGGAACGATTTACTACGGATCGATTGGAGACTTCGGCTACCTGACCGTGCTGCCCGGAGGGAAGGTCTGCGCCGTCTCCCTGCGGGAAGCCATCCCCGAGGCCGAGCGTTCATTCAATGACGTCTGGCAGGTGGAGTGCAGCGCCGATGGGATCTTTTTTTTGACCCGGAGCAGGATATTCCGCCTCCACGATGGCAGGATCACTGCCCTCCCAGGCAAGTTCGCCTCATCCCAGGCCTGCGTGCTCGATGGGACCTTGTTCTACGCGGATCTGGAAAAAGGCATCTGCTTGGTGGAAGGGGACCGCGTGCTGCCCATTCCCCAATTGGCAGGCGTCTACAATGGCAAACGTATCACCCTGGCGCCTTTTGACTACCATCAGCTCCTGGTAGGCCGCATGACCGGGGATTTCCGCCGCATCGATCTGTCGGCTCTTTGGGACGAAGCCTCTCAGCATTACGCCACCAACCGGGCTGCCCCAGAGGATATGATCCAGGCCTTCCCGAGCGAACTCGATGCATATCTTAAGGAAAGCAATTCCTCCCTGTACAAACTGGTGCCCCTGGGACCGAACGCCTTTGCCATCAGCACGGTCAAATCGGGAATCATCATTTTCGATCGGGCGGGAAAGATCATTCGCGCCATCAACAAGAATGACGGTCTCCTGGACAACACGGTGCTCGGTCTCCTGGTGGATAGCTCAAACGACCTGTGGGCTGTCAATAACTTGGGCATCTCCCATATTGAACTGAGTGTCCCCCAATCCGTATTCGGAGCCCCTAGCGGTATCGATGGCGTTTCCAATTCCGCGTGTTTCCACAACAATCGTCTGTATGTGGGCACCTTTCAAAATCTTTTGGTCCAAGTTCCGCACCGCTTCTCCCTAAAGGATGACACCCCGGAGTATGTGGCCGTAAAGGACAGCCCGAACGAGGTCTGGCAGCTCCAGGAAGCCGAGGGGGATCTCATGGCGGCCAGCGGCCTCGGTCTGTTCCGGATCCAAGGTGAAAGGGCCTTCAAGGTTCCTGGCTCCCCCACTTTCTGTCTGTGCCTGGGTATCTCCAGGCGATGGTCAGGCCACCTGTTTGTAGGGCTTATTGGCGGGCTTGAAGTCTTCAAGCGCATGCTGGGTCGGTGGGCACTGGTGGGACGAATGGATGGGATCGAGGAGAACATCCGGCGCATCACCGCAGACGCCAATGGCGACCTCTGGTTGAGCACTGACGGCAAGGGCCTGCTTAGGGTCCATTTTTCCGGCGCCAAGCCCACCGAAGCAGCGGTGCATCGCTTCGGTCCGGAGAATGGACTGCCGGGGCTCACGGGCCTGCGCACGGCGTTCTACGGAACCACCCTCTACGTGCTTTCCCCTCAGGGCCTATTTCGCACCGATATCCAGCCATGGCAGGCAGAAGTACCCGACCGGACGCACTTTGTGCCCGACCTCGTTCTGGGCAAGGCCTTCAGCGATCCCCCCATGGCCCTCAACGACATGGCTTCCGATGGCCAGGGTGGGTTTGTATTCAGTACCTTCGAAGGGACAACCTGGGTCTTTCCGGGCAAGGGCGGACAGTTCCAGATGACGGCCCGGCCCTTTCAAGGGCTCATGTCGCCGGATGATGTGATCTATGTCGACCCCAATGGTTACATCTGGCTTCTCGGTAGAGCGACCCATCGGGTGAATCCCAGGAGCCCGAAGGACTATGATCAGCCTTTCACTATCCTGGTGCGCAACGTAATCGCGAAACCAGGCCAACTTGTCTTTGCGGGCACCCACGGACATCCAGGATCGACATTCGGCGAGCAGATCACCGTGTTTGATGGCGGCCAAGACCCGATGGAGATCCCGGAACTTCCTTTTCGTCAGAAGGCCCTGTCCTTCGAATTCGCCGCCACATTCTACGAAAAGCCCGGTTCGATGCAATTCCAGTATCTGCTGGAAGGATTCGATAGGGAATGGAGCGATTGGACGGGCGAGACTCGCAAGGAATATTCATATCTCCCCGAAGGCAGCTACCGTTTCCACGTCCGTGCAAAAAACATTTACGGGACCCTCGGTCGTGAAGCCGTTTACAGCCTGCGCATCCTGCCGCCTTGGTACCGCACCTGGTGGGCATACGGCTTGTGGATGATTGGAGGGCTGGCGACGCTGTTCGGGATCATTTATCTGTATACCCTGAAACTGCAGCGCCAGAAGACTCATCTTGAAAATATCGTCGCCGAACGGACACGGGAATTGGAGAAGCTTTCGATTGTCGCCAGAGAAACCGATAACGCCATAATGATCATGGACAAGAAGGCCAATATTGAGTGGATCAACCCGGGGTTCACCCATCTATACGGATTGACTTTGGAAGAACTTTTTCAAGAAAAAGGGAGCAATCTCATTACCGCCAGCTTCAATCCGGACATCAAACACGTATTCGAAAAATGCATCGGAGAAAAAAAATCTGTCTCTTATGAGACGTCATTTGAAACAAAATGGGGGAAAAAAATCTTTTCCCAGACGACGCTGACTCCGATTTTGGATGAAAAAGGCAATGTAAAAAAATTGATAACCATTGATTCGGATATCACGGGACGAAAACTGGCTGAAGAAAAAATAAAAAACCTGCTTGCGGAGAAAGAACTCATACTCAAAGAAGTACACCACCGCATCAAGAATAATATGGCCACGGTGACGGGCATGTTTCATCTCCAGGCCAGCACGTTGAAAAGCGCGGATGCCATAGCGGCCTTGAAGGATGCCAGCAGCCGTGTGCAGAGTATGGTCGTATTGTACGATAAACTGTACCAGTCGGTCGGTTTTGATGAGGTCATGGCCAAAAATTATCTGAAGTCCCTGGTGGAAGAAATTGTCGCCAACTTCCCCGATCGAACCAAAGTGAAAGTCGTAACCCACATTGCTGATTTTGTTTTGAACGCCAGAAAACTGCAACCCCTTGGAATCATCATCAACGAGCTTCTGACCAACATCATGAAGTATGCCTTCACTGACAGAAGCGATGGATCGATCATGGTATCCGCTGAAGCGAAGGACAATCGCGTGATTCTTGCCATTTCGGACAACGGCATCGGAATGCCGGAAACGGTTGATTTTGAAAATTCAGCCGGGTTTGGTCTGAAATTGGTAAGAATGCTCACCAAGCAGATAGATGGGACGATACGAATCGAACATGGAAATGGAACCCGGATTATTCTGGAATTCGAAAAATGAAAACAGGATTCAGCGGCCAGGCTGGCACGATGCCTGGCTGAGCCTCCCCATCATTTGCTTTCCAGCTGCAGGTCGGCTTCGCTGGCGCGCAGCCAGGTCTGCGAGCGCCCGATCTTGAAGATGATGCGGATATAGCCGAATATGCGCATGCTTTTGCCGTCGGCGGCCGGGGTCAGTTCACAGTGGTATATCTTCCCGTTATCCGGGTCCAGGACGCTGCCGTCCACCCAGCGATCGCCGTCGGGCGTGAAGCCCCAGAGGAACACCATGCCGAGGCTGGGCTTGCCCTTGAACGGCGGCGGGCATTTTGTGCAGGGGTCGGTCAGGCTTTCGCCCGGCCGCAGAAAAACCTTCTCGATGCGGCCCTTGAGCCGGCCGCCTTCCTCCCAGATGCGGACAATGGAACGGGACTGGTGGGTCTTTTCATCCACCGTTTTCCACAGGCCCAGCGCGGAAGCCGCCGGCATGGCCACGACCATTCCCAGCCAGACCCATCCCAAAGTCATATAAACCATCCAGTTGCGTTTCATGGCTGATGACTCCTTTGCCGGCGGTCTTTTAGTGCTCGCGCCGGTACGTGATATTGATAATTTCATCGCGTAATTTTGCCGCGGCCATGGCCGGATCGGCGGCATGGGCGATGCTGCGCGATACCGGGAGCAGCATGCCCTTGCCGTCGGCGCGCAGGCCGGCATGAAGGGCCGCTTCCAGGTCGCCGCCCTGGGCGCCCACGCCGG
>JAPKZL010000098.1 GCA_026393795.1 Candidatus Aminicenantes bacterium
AGGTCGGCGGCGGCGGCTCGGCGGGGAATTGGCGGCCGATGTGCTTTTTCAAAAATTCCTCATCCCATAATTCATCCAGCGCCAGTCCCGATTTTTCGGCGATGATCTCCATGAAGGTCACCCTTTTGAAGGGGGGACGCATGGAGATGCTCTGGTCCTGCCAGCGGATGGTGTCGTCGGCCAAGGCGATGTCGCGGTTCAAGCCCTGCAGCAGCTCCTCGGTCTGGCTCATGTAATCGTTGAAATCCTTGTACAGTTCGTAAAATTCGATCATGGTGAACTCGGGGTTGTGCATCAGCGAAACGCCCTCGTTCCTGAAATTGCGGTTGATTTCGAACACTTTCTCCATGCCGCCGACCAGCAGCCGCTTCAGGTACAATTCGGGCGCGACGCGCAGGTACAGGTCGATGTTCAAGGCATTGTGATGGGTGACGAACGGCCTGGCCGACGCCCCGCCGGGAATCTGGTGCATCATCGGCGTTTCGACTTCGATGTAGCCGCGGTCATGAAAGAAGGCGCGGACGTTCTGGATGATCCGCGAACGCTTGCGGAACACATCCTTGACCTCCGGGTTGACGATCAAGTCCAGGTAGCGCTGGCGGAAGCGCAATTCCTTGTCCTGCAGGCCGTGCCATTTTTCCGGCAGCGGGTGGAACGACTTGGCCAGGAAAGTCAGCTCGCTGACCAGGATGGACAGCTCCTGGGTGTGGGTCTTGAAAATCTTGCCTTTGACCCCGATGATGTCGCCGATATCGAGAAGGCCGCACACGGCGAAATCCTTTTCCGAGACCAACTCTTTTCGGATATAGATCTGCAGCTTGTCATCGCCGTCAAACAGATGCATGAAGGCGCTTTTGCCCATGCTGCGGACAGCCGTGATGCGGCCGGCACAGAGCAGTTCACCGGCAACTTCCTTCAACTCGTCGGCGGAACGGTCCTTGTAGGCGGCGATGACGTCCTTGAAGCGGTGGCTGACCTCGAAGCGATACGGATAGGGCGTGATGCCCAGGGCGATGAGTTTCTTCAGTTTTTCCTGCCTGACGGCAAATTGTTCTTCCATGAACGACCTCATTCATCCATGATTTTTTTGTTTTTCCTGACGACGACTCCCAGGAAGCGCTCGACGCGGTTGAAAACGACGCTCTGGTCGGTGACCAGGTAGCGCGAGGAAAAATCCTGGTACTGCGGATCGTAAAAGACGCGGCGGTCTCCCGGCAAGTCGATTTCCAGCCAGCGGTGCGGCACCGGTTCGATCACGGCGTCGTTCTCGCGCAGGTAGAATCCGTTGATCGGACGGCTGGCGATGCCCACGCAGGCCAGCAGCGTCTGGGCGACGTTGGCATAACCGATGCAATGGGCCCGGCGATTGAGCAGCACCGCCACCGTGTCCTGCGGCAGGTCGGCCTCGGCATAGGTGATGGAATTCGTCAAATAAATGGAGATGTTCTGCAAATAATCGCCGATGGAGATGGCGTTCCGGCGCACTTGTTCGAAAACCGTTCTGACCAGCGGGTCCTGGCCGGCCAGGTAGCGTTCATCGCCGGCGATGGCATGGTTCAGGTTTTTGAAATTCAGGCTCTGGCTCTTGATCTTGACGGTCAAGCCGTCGCCGTCGTTGCGGATCTCCTGCTTGAAATTGTAGTTGCGGTAATTGCTGAAGATCTCGGGCGTCCGGCAGGCGACGAAAACCTCCAGATTGCTCTCCTGGCGCAGCGGCATCCAGATGTAGAGCAGCAGCAGCAGCATGTTCATGGGATGATCTTGTCCAGGATGGCGTTGATCAGCTTGTACGAGTCGGAATCGCTGTATTTCTTGGCGATGCGGATGACATCATCGATGATGATCGGCTTCTCCGCGTTGAAGGTCGCTTCGGCGATGCCCATGCGCATCAGGTTGCGGTCGATGGGCGCCAGCCGGTTCAGCTTCCAATCGATCAGGTTGGCCGAAATCTTGGCGTCGATTTCCGCCTTGTCGTCCAGGACGATCTGCACCATGCGGCCGATAAACTCCTCTTCGTCGGGGTTGACCCGTTTGAAGGTGGCGAAATATTCCTCGATCAGCGGCCCCGCTTCGGCCGCCTCGCATTTGCGTACGTCAATCTGGTACAGGATTTTTAGAATGATTTCCCGGCTGTACTTGATGCGGAACATCAGATCTTGGCATCGGCGAATAGGTTGAGCAGTTCGATGGCCGATTGCGCGGCCTGGAAGCCCTTGTTGCCCATCTTGTTTCCCGCCCGTTCGATGGCCTGGTCGGTGTTGTCGGCGGTGATGATGCCGTAGGTCACCGGCTGGGCGAAGTCCAGGTTGAGCTGGGCGATGCCTTTGCTCACCTCGGAAGCGATGAAATCGAAATGGGGGGTTTCGCCGCGGATGATGGCCGCCAGGCAGATCACGGCCTGGTATTTTTTCTTTAGCAGCAGCCGCTTGGCCACCAGCGGGATCTCGAAGGCCCCGGGCACGCGGACCACCTCGATCTCCCCTTCCTTGGCGCCGCTGCGCATCAGAGCATCCTTGGCTCCGTCCAGCAGCTGTTCGGTGATGAAATTATTGAAGCGGGAAACGATGATCGCGTAGGTGAAACCCTTGGAAACGAGCTGTCCCTGGAATTCTTTCATTTTCTTCTCCATAGGAAGAAAATATCCTAAATAGGCCCTTATGTCAAGCTCCAGCGCGGTCCTGCGCGGCCCCTGCCGCTATTTCCAAACCTGAGGCCCGATCCGCCTCCCTTGATCAATACGAGCTGGTTATAGAAATCTCGTCACTATCGATGTGACCGGTGATGGTCACTGTGCCTCCGGAAAGGGTTCCAGTGGCTTCAAGGATCAGATAAACAATGTGGCTCCTGTTGTTGACTGAGAAAGAATTCGACTCCTCAGTCATGAACATGTCCACGACGCCGGAGGCCGCATTAATGTGCCCCGTGATGAGCAAACTCCCGCCCAAGGTATCGCCGGTGGTCATCGTCGCTCCCTGACTGCAATCCCAAGTGGCTTCGATTTCCATATATGCGCTGCAATCTGAATAGAACCAATATTTCCATAATCCCGTCATCCAGCCATGGCCCGGGCTCGGATTTTCGACGTTACGTATTGCTTGGCTGATCGGGTGATTATCCATATAGAATATGCAGGGGCCGGCTGCCTGTTTTTCAACACCAAATGCCTTATGATTTCCTATGTTGGCGGTGCTGGCTGCAAAATTATTGATATCGGATATGCTCTGGGTGGCGAGACCGATGATCACATTGATGTCATTTTCGGATTCATCCGATTTTTTGCAGGTCGTGCCCAGGAGCAGGATCATCACCGTCATGGCGATCAGGCCGATCTTCACCATTTTTTCTTTTTTCATCAATCTTCTCCAGAAATCTTATTTTGGGATTTTTCAACAATAGCACAAATGCCTTACAAAGTATCAAAAATACTTTTATAAGATACTCCTTCCCCAGCCAAGCCCCGATCTAAAATGATAACCAGCACTCGGAGTTGACAAAAATGGCGCCACTGGCTGATAATGGGGGCATGGCGAAAATCCTGGTCGTTGAAGACAATGCCTCGATGAGGGAAATGCTGACCAGCATCATCGGCGAAAAAGGCTTTGAAGTTGAAAATGCCGCCTGCGTTAGCGACGCCATGTCTCTGCTCAGGAAAAGCGATTTCGCCCTGATCGTCTCCGATCTCCAGCTCCCCGACATGGACGGCCTGAGTTTCTACAAGAAGATCAAGCACCTGCAGATCCCGTTCATCATCCTCACCGCCTTCGGCTCCATCGAAAAGGCCGTGGAAGCCATCAAGGAAGGGGCCTTCGATTTCATCGCCAAGCCCGTCGACCCCGACTACCTGCTGCTGATGATCAACAAGGCCCTGGCCGCGACCCAGATCCTGCGCGAGAACCTGGTCCTGCGCGAGGTGCTGCAGAGCGAAATGGGGAAAACCGTCATCATCGGCAGCAGCCGCGAAATTCTCAGGGAGGCTGAAAAGATCCGCCAGGTGGCCCAGACCGCCACCACCGTGCTGCTGCGCGGCGAGAGCGGCACCGGCAAGGAATTGTTCGCCCGCGCCCTGCACGCCTTGAGCCCGCGAAAAGACCGGCCGTTCATCACCATCAATTCGGCCTCGATCCCGGACAATCTCCTGGAAAACGAACTTTTCGGGCACGAAAAGGGCTCCTATACCGGGGCTTACCTGCGCCAGCTGGGAAAGCTCGAGCTGGCCCAGGGGGGAACGTTCTTCTTCGACGAGATCGGCGATTTCCCCTACTCCCTGCAGGGAAAGATCTTGCGCGTATTGGAGGAAAAGGCGATCTCGCGCCTGGGCGGCAGCAAGGAAATCCGCCTCGACATTCGCTTCATCTTCGCCACCAACCAGGATTTGGAAAAAGCCATCGTTGAAAAACGTTTCCGCCAGGATCTCTATTTCCGCATCACCAGCTTCCCGATCCAACTCCCGCCCCTGCGCGAGAGGAAGGAGGACATCCGCTTGCTCGGGGACTATTTCGCCAAGAAAATCTCCCTGGAGATCAGGAAGTATGAAATCGTCCTGTCCCAGGCCGCGGTTGAAAAGCTCCTGGCCTACAACTGGCCGGGCAATGTCCGCGAACTGCAGAACACGATCGAGCGGGCGATCATCACCTGCCCCGGCCGGACGATCGGCACCGCGGAGATCATCCTGCCCGATCGGATCATGGCCGTCGACGAACAGTTCAACCTCAACGGCACCCTGAAGGCGGTCAGTGCCCGGGCACAAAAACTGGCCGAGAAGGCGAAGATCGGCCAAGTGCTGGCCGAGACGGCCTTCAACCGCTCGCGGGCGGCCGAAATCCTGGAGGTCAGCTACAAGACGCTGCTGCAAAAAATCAAGGAATATGGGCTGGGCGAAGAGAATTAAGACCCTGCTACTGAAAAAACTGGCCAGGCTGTTCATCGAGGCGATCGTGTTCAGCAGCCGGGTGACGATTTCAGGGCGCGAAAACATCGACGAACTGCGCCAGCAGCATCTGCCGCTGATCTATATTTTCTGGCACCGGCACATCCTTTTCGTCATCCACCAATTCAAGGATATCGGGGCCCGGCCGCTGATTTCCCTGTCCAGCGACGGCGAACTGGTGTCGGCCGTGGCCGAAGAATTCGGCATGAAGCCCATCCGCGGTTCATCTTCCAAGGGCGGGGCGCGGGCTTTCCTGAACATG
This sequence comes from Candidatus Aminicenantes bacterium, assembly GCA_026393795.1. Classification (NCBI taxonomy): domain Bacteria; phylum Candidatus Aminicenantota; species Candidatus Aminicenantota bacterium. Next base: position 5,190 of record JAPKZL010000098.1, read on the forward strand.
GTGCGCAGCGTGCAGAAAGAGAACGCCTGGGTGCTGATCACCGCCGACGGGCCAAAGGGGCCGGCGCGGCAAATCAAGCCCGGGACCGTGCAGCTGGCCGTGAAAACCGGGGCAACTGTCATTCCCATCAGTTGGAGCAGCTCGCGGGTAAAGATCCTGGAAAAAAGTTGGGACCGCTTCCTCATCCCGCTGCCATTCGGCCGTATCCATTTCGCCTTCGGAGAACCGCTGCGGATTTCCGCCGGAAACGATTCCAGTCTGCAGCAGGCCGCCGACATGCTGGCCAGAAAACTCGATCAGCTGGAAGAATCGTTGTAAAATCAATGATGTAGCGACTGTCTTAAAAGTCAAGTACTTTTTGTAGATAGCAAGAGATGATTTCGCATCAGGGCATTCAGTCGGACAAGTAGTTTGCGCATCACAGCGGCAATGGCAACCTTTTTGGGTTTTCCGTTTTCGATAAGTCG
>JAPKZL010000099.1 GCA_026393795.1 Candidatus Aminicenantes bacterium
GAGGTCGGCGACCACTGCAAGAACGCCATCGTCAACGAAAAGCTGGTGCCGCTGCGCACCAAGCTGAACTCAGGCGACGTGGTCGAGATCCTCACCCAGAAGAACTCTTCGCCCAGCGCCGACTGGCTGAAATTCGCGGCCACCACCCGGGCCAAGCGCAAGATCATGGCCCATTTGCAGAAGAAGGAGTTCGCCTTCGACCACGAAAAGGGACGCCGCCTGTGGCAGAAGGTCCTGCGCGAATATCAGAAAAAATACCGCCTCAAATTCGGCGAAGCCGACATGCAAAACCGGATCAGCGCCGCCGGCTTCCAGGACATGGAGACATTTCTCAGGGAGCTCGGCAGCGGCAAAAAAACGCTGAACAAGCCGATGCTGAAAAAAATCTTCCCCGAACTCGGCGCGGTCGAGATCAAGCCGGTCAAAAAAGCGGCAGCGCGCGGCGGCTCCCTGCATTCGTTGATCAAGGTCGACGGCCAGCCCGACATCGACTTCATCTTCGCCAAGTGCTGCCACCCGATCAAGGGCGAAGAAATCATCGGCTACATCACCAAGAACCGCGGCCTGGTGATCCACCGCAAAAACTGCCCCAACGTCAACAAGGAAATTTCATCGCGGCTCAAGCACGTGACCTGGAACGAAACACTCGACTACGCCTACCAGGTCAAGCTCGAGCTGCTGGTGGCCGATAAGCCCGGCGTGCTCAGCATCATCACCAGCATCACCGCCGCCAGCCATTCCAACATCAAGAAACTCGCCCAGGAGCAGACCAGCCAGGACGTGGTCAAGATCGTCCTGGTCTTTGAGGTCAAGGACATGTTCCAGCTGAACGAGATCTACAACCAGCTCAAGAAAGTCCCCGACATCTATTCCATCAACCGCAAGAAGACCACCGCCAAATGATCGGGGCGAACTGCGGCAAGCCGATTCAACCGATCAAAAAATTGCTGGCCGTCATTTTGGCCGGCATTATTTTTTCGGCCATGGCGCGGGCTGACGAACCTCAAAAACAGGATGGAGAGGGGGAGAAAGACCGACCCGTGCACATCTCGCCCTTTTCGGAAATCGGCACGAATGCCCTGGCCGTTTTTTCCGGATCGAACGGCCTCATCCATCTTTCCGCCGTCGGCGGGACTTTCCTGATCGTCCAGAGCGGCCTGGATACCGGAGTACACAATTTTTTTGCCCGCAACACCTTTTTCGACCGCTTATCCCGGTTCGGCGTCTCGGGCGGCGTCATCGTCCCCGTCGCCCTGGGCGGAGGATTGCTTTGCTCCGGCTTGCTTGGCGGATCATCCGAGTGGCTTGCCGCCGGCAGCGCCGTCCTGCAGTCTTCGCTCTTCGCTCTTTGCTATACGGACTCGCTGAAGGCCTTGACCGGCCGCGTCCCGCCCGAGCCGATGCTCTACGCTGACAACGCCGCCAGCACCCGCTTCCGCTTCGGATTTCTGCGCGGCGGCGTTTTCTGGGGCTGGCCCTCGGGCCACCTGATGGTCAACACCGCCGCCGTCACCAGCCTGCTCTACTTCTACAAAGATAAAACGCTGCTGAACATCGCCGGCTGCGCCTACCTCGGCTACCTTTTTCTCAGCGTCGCCGCCCACCACCAGAACTCGATGCACTGGTTTTCCGAGGAAGTGGCCGGCGTCATGATGGGATTTGCCATCGGCTCGACGGTGGGAAAAAATTTCCGCCGGCTGAGGGAAAGAAAGAAGGAAAAGGCTGCCGCATGGAATATCCAGCTCGGCCCTCAGCTTTTTGCCCTCAGCGTGCACATCAGGCTATAGCCCTTCCCAAGGGCGGCCGGCGGGATTGCCGCCATCACGTCGCGGCGTTCGGGTCTTTCAGGATCAGGATGTTCTGGTTGGGATCCTCGTTCAGGTACTTGACCTGGACCTTGGCCCCCACCTCGAGCTTGAGGCGGATGGCCAGATCGGAGCTGACGTTGTTCTTGCGCCCGACCCGCTCGACGCCGCTGCCGTCGCGGAACTTGAATTCGACGATGGAATAGATCGGCTTGTTGTTGACCAGCAGGCCGTAGTTCTTGTCGAAGAAGGTGACGGTGCCCTCGGTGGCCACGCCCATGGCGAATATCTTCTCGGCCAATGCCGTGTTTTTTTTCGCCTTGGCGCGGCCGCCGAAGAACATGACCGCCCCGATGATCATGAAAATCAAGCCCAAACCGCCGAAAACAAACATGTTGATGCTCGCCGCCCCGAACTGCAATTTCCCGGCCAGCAGGCCGCTGACCAGGCCGATGCCGCCGCCGACCAGGAAGAAGATCAAGCCGAACAGAAAAAAGAAACCGCCGATTAAAATACCCATGCTGTTTTCTCCTTGCGTCTGCTTTGGCAATAAAGCAAAACGCTTCTCATTGGGTTAATCTAAACGAAAAACCCAAAACCGTCAACCGCGCGAACTCTTTTAATGAGACGATTCAAGCCGCATGGCAGGAGTAATTTTTTTTGCAGAATAGTTTCTACCTGGGATGCGGGCCGCCAGAGGAGGCATAGCACTCAATTGCGAATTATCTTTTTGTCGAAGGGTCGACGTAGGATGTTGGCAAGACGACCTGCGTTTCGGCTGTACCCGGGATGGCAGCGGCACTGGCTGCGCCCATGTCCACATAAACGTAATCGACATCCATGCGGGTGCTGGGAGCCCAAGGAGACATCACGACGGAAACATAGCGCGGGTCGTAGGTGGCGTCGGTGAACGTATGGAGCAGGGTATCGTTGGCATAGAACGAGTAACTGCTGCCCGAACGGACGACTTTGAAAACATTCCAGGTATCGAGCCCGTCATGGATGGCGCTGCTCGTCGTCCAAGTTTTTATAATGGTAAACCATGACGAATTAGGGGCGCTGGTCCGTGGGCCGAATTGATAGGCATTCTCCCTGAAAATCGCATAAGTCCCATCAGCGAATAAATCGAATAAGTAGCCATCGGCGTGGCCCATGTTGGCATCGGTGCTGAGCAAGATTCCATAGGCACCTTTTTTAAGGAGCCGATTCAAGCGCACCGTCACCGTGAAGTTGCTGCTGGACCAGGCCTGGTTGTAGACAGCCGATTCCCACTCAAAGGTATCAGGCGCAGTAACGCTCAGGAAGCCGTTGGCTACGCTCCAATTTCCCGCATGGTAGGTGAGCCATTTGTCCGAAAGGGCGGAGTCGAAGTCCTCGTGGAGCTCCTCTTTGGCTTTCTTGAACACGAAGAAATAGAGCGCGACGCCAGCGACAACGGCGCCGCCGAGCACCAACAGCCAGGGGAAGCCTTTTTTCTTCAAGGTCGATTTCGGGGCACCATCTTTTTCCACCATCCCCATGCCATCGCCATGCTGGCTTTCGACGGATGCGGCCTCCGTGCTTTTCCGGTCCCCGGCATCGCCGCCTCGGGCTTCGAGCGGCCATGTGACGAAGCAAAGCATCCAGAAAAAAATCGCGATGACCAGGGGCGAAACCATTCTCATGGAACGAAACTTTTCTATCATGATCCCTCCTTAAAAAAAACAAAATCGGGAAAGCCGGGTTTCCCGATGAAGTGATTATAAAGGGAATTTCTTAATATTGCAATAGCGGCGCCGGCGTCAACGGCCAGGTTCTTTTCGCTGAAGAGCTTCAGTTCATCCTGGCGCCTGGTGATTACGGCCGTTAATTTCATGGCCAGCGCCTCGTTCATGTCGATGATCTGCTTGAAGCGGGCCGATGAAACCATGATGACGACGCTTTCG
>JAPKZL010000100.1 GCA_026393795.1 Candidatus Aminicenantes bacterium
AACGGCGGCGGCGCCTTCATGATCCCCAACATCAGCCACCTGCTCTTCCTGGGCGTGCCGCTGATGTGGGTCGAATGGTCGATCGGCCGCCACGGCGGCGTCCACGGCCACGGCACCACGCCGGGCATGTTCTCGCTGATGTGGAAGCACCCGGTTGCCAAGTACCTCGGAGCTTTGGGAATTTCCATGCCGTTCATCATTGTGGTTTACTACAATTTCATCGAGTCCTGGACCCTCGGCTTCGCCTGGTTCTCGGGCACCGGCAAGTATTTCGGCCTGACCACGCGCGACGCCATGGGGCACTTCCTGCGCGGCTTCCAGGGGGTCGAACACAACCAGTTCTTCTCCTCCTGGCTGCCGGTCATCATTTTCATCGGCATCACCATTTCATTGAATTACTATTTCCTGCGCAAGGGCATTTCCAAGGGGATCGAGGTGCTGGCCAAGATCGGCATGCCGGTGCTGTTCGTCTTCGGCATCGTGCTGGCCATCCGCGTCCTGACCCTGGGGCATCCTGCTTCGGGCGTCTCCTCGGTGGGCGCAGGCATGGGCTTCATGTGGAACCCCGACTTCAGCCAGCTCAGCCGGGCCACGGTCTGGCTGGTGGCGGCGGGGCAGATATTTTTCACCCTGAGCCTCGGCCAGGGCATCATCAACACCTACGCCTCCTACCTGCGCGAAAAGGATGATGTCACCCTCAACGGCTTGACCACCTCCATGACCAACGAATTCGCCGAGGTCATCCTGGGCGGCACCATCGCCATCCCGGTCGCCGTCGCCTTTTTCGGCGTGGTGGAGACCAAGCTCATCGCCAACGAGGGGGCTTTCAACCTCGGCTTCCAGTCGCTGCCGGTCATTTTCCAGAAGCTTCCTTTGGGCCAGATTTTGGGCGCCATGTGGTTCTTCCTGCTGTTCATCGCCGGCATCACCTCCTCGGTGGCCATGACCTCGCCGGCCATCGCCTTCCTGGAGGACGAGTTTAAGTGGAAGCGGACCAAGGCGGTGAACACGGTATTTGCCGTCATGGTGGCCTGCACGGTCGCCGTCGTCGCCTTTTTCAAGTTCGGCTTCCTCGACGAACTCGATTTCTGGGCCGGCACCTTCGGCCTGGTCGTTTTCGCCACCATCGAGATCATCATCTTCTCCTGGATCTTCGGCGTGAAGAGAGGCTGGGAAGACATGCACCAGGGGGCCGATCTGAAAGTTCCCAAGATATTCAAGTTCATCCTGAAGTACGTCACCCCGGTCTACATGCTGGTGGTGCTGGGCGCCTGGACCTACCAGGAGGCCATCGCCAAGTTCCTGATGAAAGGAGAGGAGCAGAGCCGCCACCCCTACCTCTGGGGGGCGCGGGCCATGTTCGTCGGCCTGATCCTGCTCACCGTGGGCATGGTCTGGCTGGCCTGGCGCAAGAAGAAGAACCAGACGCAAGAGCAATAACTGCGCCAATAAAAAAAGGGCCCGATGCCCAGCCCCTGGGCGGCTGGCGATTCCAAACGAGATATCCCAGATCAGCGAAACGTCCCTATTCGTGATTCAGGATGGCGTCTTTGAAGAGCAAAAACCCAAGGGGATCCATGCGTAGCCAGCTGACCCGCTTCGTGTAGGCCACCAGCTCGTTGAGGTGAAACAGGGGCAGCAGGGGCAATTCGCTGAAGATCAATCGCTGGGCTTCCGCATAATATTTCTCCCGCGTTTTCCAGTCAATGGTCATTTCGGCCTTGGACAATATCTCGGCATAAGCGGGGCTTACCGAAAACATTTTACCGCTGCTGGGGACGAGCATGAACATTGGGTTTAGAAAAACTATCGGATCGGCCGTATAACCCCAGGACATCAGGATGAGATCGGAATCACCGTTTTGTACAACCCTGAAAAACTGGTCAAAAGGCAGCTTGATGCTCTTGACCATGACATTAACCAGCTTGGCTTTGGCGACAATGGCCTTGGCAATCTCCTCGACACCGAACTGACCCTCGGAGTATGAAAGGCTGCAGGAGAAGCCCTTGGCCAGACCGGCTTCTTTGAGCAGTAGCCGCGCTTGCTGCAGACTGAAGTTGGTGCCGCCAATAGCGGGGGCAGTTCCGGTCATGGCCGGCGGTAGGAACTGGTCGGCCGGCACGGCCAGATTCTGGAACACGCGCCGAACCAGGACTTTTATGTTCAGCAGGTGGCTGAAGGCCTTTCGGACCTTCAGTTGAGTAAAGGGTGGACGTAAGCTATTGAAAGCGAGGTAATGGGTGCTCATGGATGGTTGCGAGATGATCCCGATATCACTCTTGCCCGCCAGCTCGCTGTATTCAGCCGCAGAACGGATCATAGAGATTTGAACGCTGCCGTTTTTAATCTGCGCGACTCTGAGCGAGGCGCTTTTCTCGCTCCTGAAAACCACCTTATCGATCCGCGCCGGAGTATCCCAATAAAGGGGATTGCGCCGCAAGACCAGGGATCTACCCTTGACCCATTCAGAAAGAACGAAAGGTCCAGTGCCTACCGGCTTGAATTCCCGCCCGTTTGCAGAACCCGGGGCTATGATATCGGCTCTGAAATCGACCAGGGACGAAAGAAAAGAAAGATATGGCCGGGTGAGGACGATCTCCACGCTCCAATCGTCTTTAGCGGATACAGCAGAGATGAAAGGGAAGACACGCCCGAAAGCACTGTATTCGCCCCCCATGTTCTCCATCCGTTTTTTAAAGGAATACACTACGGAGCGGGCGTTGAAATCCTTGCCGTTGTGAAACTTCACACCGCGCCGCAGATAAAACAACCAGCGTTTGCCATTTTCCTTGAAAATCCAGCGCTCAGCCAGGCATGGTTCCACGACCAGACTCCCAGGGCGTAGGCGAACCAGCCCCTCAAAGACATTGGCAATCACTTCTTGAGAATAAAAATCCTCGAATTTGCCGGGATCGAGGGTCAAGGCATCGGCCAAACGCAGATAAATCACGGACTGTTCCGCTCCCAGCACGGAAAAAAGCAGACAAATCATAATAAAAATACGGCCGGATCTATGCCGCATCATGTGGATACATTATAGAATTAAAAAACGTTTTTATCAAAAAAAATATTCGTGTTTTTTAACCGCGGTTGCCGACCAGTGAATACAACAGCTTGATCTCGGCCGGCCAGAGCGCATCATCGATCGTTTCCAGGATCAGGGGCAAATCGTCGAAGCGGGGGTCGTTCATCAGCAGGCGGAACGCTTCCATGCCGAGCTTGCCGCGGCCGATGCTGTCGTGGCGGTCCTTGCGGCTGCCCAGCTCCACCTTGGAATCGTTGACGTGGGCCGCGCGCAGGAATTTCCGGCCGATGACGGCGTCGAATTTTTTCATGGTTTTTTCATACACCTCGGCCGTGCGCAGGTCGTAGCCGGCGGCAAAGATGTGGCAGGTATCCAGGCAGACCCCGGTCCGTTCCTCGCGACCGACCAGGTCCAGGATGGCGGCCAGGTGCTCGAAGGTGTAGCCGACGTGGTTGCCCTGGCCCGAAGTCGATTCCAGCAGCAGCGAAACCCGGTCGGTTTCGGCCAACACCCGCGTCATGCCGGCGGCGATCACCCCGAGGCATTCTTTTTCATCCATGCCCCCCAGGTGGCTGCCGGGATGAAAATTCAGGTAAAGCAATCCGAGCTGCTCGGCCCGTTGCGCTTCGTCGAGCAGGGCCAGGACCGATTTTTCCCGCTTTTCGGCTTCGGGGTGGCCGAGGTTGATCAAATAACTGTCATGAGGCAGGACATGGCGTGGCGCAATGCCCGCTCCGGCCAGATTTTTCTTGAAAGCGGCGATGCTTGCCGCGCTCAGCGGCTTGGTCTGCCATTGCTTCTGGTTCTTGGTGAACAGGGCGAACGCCTTGGCGCCGATGGCCACAGCGTTGAGCGGGGTGTTTTCCACGCCGCCGGCGGCGCTGACATGGGCGCCGACGAATTTCATGCCAGGCCCCGCAAGAGCCTCACTTGCCGGCCTTGCGCACGGCCCAGACATAGCCAATCTGGTCGTATCCCTGGGCAAGCAGCTGCCCTTGCGGCAGCCGCAGCACCCAGACCGCGCGCAGCTGGTCGCTGACGCTGTCGCCGGTCCAGACGATAAAATCGGCCAGGCTGGCATAGAGCATTCTATCCATTTGCAGCAGCGTCAGCGACTCCTCGATGGTGGGCAGCCGCCAGCCGGAGTACCCGGCATAGATGCGGTTGGCCCACCATTTGGCCTTGTCGAAAACCATGGGCTTGTTCCACAATGTCCACATCAGGCCGCAGGAAAAATCGACGATCACCTTGGCGCCGCCATGCTCCACCGTTTCGAAGCGGACCGCCGGCTTGCCAAGCTGGCGCATGATGGCGTTCACGTCCGCCTGGTTCAGGCCCAGGTAATCGGAACGCAGCTTCAGTTTTTGTGCCTGCAGGATCTTCTGCTGGAATTCCTGCTCGACCATCTGCGCGGCCTGCTTTTCCAGGGCGATGATCTTGTTCCTCACCCGTGGAGCCCGCTCGCCCTGGGGATATTGCTGGAGAAAACCCTGCCAGGCGGCTACGGTGTTCTCGGCGTTCGCCTTGTCATAAGCTTGATCCTCCGATTGCACCATGTTCTGTTCGGCCTGCTTCTGCTCGGCGGCCTTGCTTTCGTCCTCGCGGATCTTGCTGGTGATCAGCTCTTCCAGCTGGAGCAGCGGTTCGGTCACTTTGATCCTTTTGGCTTCGAGCACGACAGCCAAGGCGCGGATGACATCATTCTTCTTGAGGAGATCGTTGGCCTGCTTGATCTTTTCATTGACAAGTTTTTCACTTTCATCGACCTGAGGAACCGCGGTCGTAGGGCCGGCCTTCGCTGCCGGCTCCTGCCCGACCGGCGGTTTGACCTCGGCGCCTGGAGCAGGCGTGACCTTCGCCGCCGGCTGCCGCGCTGCTGGCGGCGCGGTGGCCACCGGGGTGATAATAGCCTCATCATCGCTGCTGCCGGTTAAGTTGAGTTTTCCGGAAAGGGCCAGCCATAAAATCACGGCAGCGGCCAGAGGCAATATGAGCAGCAATATATATTTTAAATTGAAAGCGGTCCTTTTGCGCACCTCGGGGGTTTTAAAATGATCCATGTCAGGTTCGTCGGCCGGGCGCGCGTTTTCGACGACTTTTTCCTCGACTTGAAAGGTTTCCGGCGGGTGCCAGACCTCGGCAGGTTTTTCAATAATGACCGCATCGTGAGCTTCGGGTTCAGCCGACATCCCCATCGCCTTTTCCGGGACCGCCGCGCCGGGGGCTTCCGGAAACAGCGCCGGGGCCAGTACCGGCTCAACGTCAAACGCCATGGCGGGATTGCTGGCAAAATCAAAGGCGATCTTGACCTCCGCGGCTTTATTCAGGGGTTCTTCGATGATCGCCATCTCCTCTTCCGGCAGTGGCGCCGGAATCTGTATTTTTATGGCGCTGCTGCTCTCGCCGGCGATTACCGGCGGTTCATCGCTGGCCAGGCTGAAAATGGGTTGGTCTTCAGCCGCCGGCTCGCTGATGACCAGTTCGTCCGCGTCGAAGTACGGCTCGTACGGCGTATGGTCGAGATCGGGCTTGGGCTCGGGCTCGGCGAAGGGATCGGTAATGATCAGCTCGTTGGGCGGTGAAAACGGCTCGTCCGCACCGAGTTCAGCGACCGGTTTCGGCGGAGCGGGAACGGGATTCTCGTTCATGATGATCACTCCCTGCTTTTGCCCCGCCCGGTGGTCCTCGGTCAGCAGCAGGGGCGGTTCCTCCACGGCATTGAACTCCATGGCAGCACCCTGTCCGGGACTTTCCTGACGTGGAGCCGGCGCAGGAACCGCCTTGGCCTGTTGCTCAACTGCCGGGGAGATCTTTTGCAGATGGCGCTCGCACTTGAAGCGCATCATGTCGATTTCCACGTCCTTGCCGTATTTTTCATTGTATTGTTCGCACAGTTTGATCACATCCTGCCATTTTTCCAGCTGGTAGAGGATCTTGACCTTTCCCTTCAATGTTCTCTGATGCTCATCTTCCATTGCTTTCTCCCTGGCCAGGCCAGAAAAGGCTGCGCTTCATGGGTACACCCTCCTGACTCGCACCGTCCGGCGGTCGTTTCGCGCGCCCGGGCTTTTTCGCTCAACGGCTATTACCTATCATAAAGAAAAAGCAGTGTCAAATGAAAAACGCTTTTTGCCGGTCTTGCCTAGGCCAGCCGCGCCAGCAATGGCCAGGCGATCAGGAAAAAGGTCAGGATGATCAGCAGCAGACTGGTCGACCAGCCGACGAGGTTCTGGAACCTGTTGTTGACGTGGACCCCCATGATCTCCTTTTTGTTGACCATGATCATCATGCAGATCAGCACCACCGGCAGCAGCATGCCGTTGAGCACCTGGGTCCAGATGGTGATGGCGATCAATGGCGCGCCGGGGATAAGGATGATGATTACGCCGATGACGATGATGGCCGTGAACAGAGCGTAGAACTTCGGCGCCTCTTTCAACTTCTTGTCAATACCGGCTTCGAAGCCGAATGCCTCGCAGACGTAAAAAGCCGTGGCCAGCGGCAGGATGGTGGCCGAAAAGATCGACGCCACGAAAAGTCCGAAGGCAAAAATTTCGCCGGCAAAGGCACCGGCCAGCGGCTTCAGCGCCAGGGCGGCGTCCTTGGCTTCATGGATTTCGATCCCCTGTTCGTGGAGGGTGGCGGCGCAGGCGATGATGATAAAGAAGGCGACCGTGACCGTGGCCAGGCAGCCGATGATCACGTCCCAGAGCGCGAAACGGTAATCCTTGAGTTTGATGCGCTTTTCGATGACCGCCGACTGCATGTAAAACTGCATCCAGGGGGCGATGGTGGTGCCGATGATGCCGATGACCATGCCCAGGTAGGGACGGTCGAACTGGACCTGCGGCCGGATCAAGGCCGCGCCGATCTTCAGCCAGTCGGGCTTGGCCAGCAACGCCGAAACCACGTAGGAGAGGAGAAAAACCGAAAACACCAGAAAAATCCGTTCGGCGAACTTGTAGGTGCCCTTGACCACCAGGATCCAGACGGCGACCGCGGCCAGCGGCACGGAGAGGTACTTGCTGACCCCGAAAATCTGCATGCTGCCTGCGATGCCGGCGAATTCGGTGGCCGTGTTGCCGATGTCGGCAACGAGCAAACCCAGGAAGATGTAGAAGGTGATCTTGACGCCGAAACTTTCGCGGATCAGGTCGGCCAACCCCTTGCCGGTCACAATGCCCATGCGGGCGTTCATTTCCTGCACCACCAGCAGGACAACGAAGGCCGGCAGCAGGGTCCAGAGCAGCCGGTAGCCGTAATGGGAGCCGGCGACGGCGTAGGTGGTGATGCCGCCGGCGTCGTTGTCGACGCTGCCGGTGATGATGCCCGGGCCCAGGATACTTAAAAAAATGACCAGGTTGGCGAAAAAGGGGGTTTTCAGCCTTTGTTTCACCTTGTCGCCGAGAGTCATTTTTGTCTGTAGCGGCTCCGCTTCTTGATCGAAGGCAGGAGCACTTCCAGCGTATCGTCCACGGTGATGATGCCGATGAGCTTATTTTTCTTATCAACCACCGGCAGCGAGAGCAGGTTGTACTTGGCCATGATCTCCGCCGCTTCCATGTCGTCGGAATCGGAATGAATGGTCTTGACCCGGGTGTTCATGATCGTTGCCAGCTTAGCGTCCAGGGGCTGGCTGAACAGGTCGTTGATCGGCAGGGAACCGAGGAGGCGCTCCTGCTTGTCCAGGACATAGAGAACGTAAATATTCTCGATCTCGGCGCAGACCAGGCGGATGAACGCCAGCGCCTCGGCCACGGTCAGCTCGGGGTTCACGGCCAGAAAGTCGGTGGTCATCAATCCCCCGGCCGTGTCCTCCTCGTGGCGGAGCAGCTCCTTGACGTCCTCGGCTTCCTCGCCGTGCATCTCGCCGATGATGGCGTCGGCTTTCTCCTCGGGCATGTCCCCGAGTATGTCGGCGGCGTCGTCGGGCGACATGGCCTCCATGATGTCGGCGGCCTTTCCCTGGTCCATCCTCTCCATCAGGTCCTTCTGGTGCTTTTCATCCATCTCGGGGATGGCCTCGGCGATGGTGTCGATGCCCAGCGTATCGATCAGCGCGGCCTGGTTGTCGGGTGGGATCTGGGTCAGGATGTCGGCGATCTCGTACGGGTGGAGCGACTGCATGTCGCGGGTGGAAACGGTCAGCGACAGGTGGGTGATGTCGTCCTCCAATGCCTGGATGAAGCGCCAGGAGATCAGGTCGTAGGGGATGCGCTGCACCATTTTCTTCCACAGCGGCCAGTCGTCCTTTTTCAGCCCCAGCCGGCGCAGCAGCCCGCGGATGCCGACGTCGACGGCGATCAGCGAGAGTTTGCCGTCGATCTCGCGCACCTTGATGTCGTTGACGCGGACGATCTTGGCACCGTTGATATCGACGATCTGCTTGTCCCAGATATCCCTCACCGCCAGGGTTTCCTTTTCCCTGAGCGCCTGCAGTCGCAGCTGGTCCGGCTGCAGACGGCTGAGGATGAAGCGGCGGTTGAACAGCTCAATGTCCTCATAGGCCAGCCTGAGCAGGGGGGCGCCGGGGCGGGTGCGGATGACGAAGGCGTCGATCTGCGGAAAGACCTCTCCCCTGATCACGGTGAAATCGCGGATTTTGCCGATGCTGCCGCCGTCGGGGGCGAGGACGTTTTTGCCCGTCAATTCGCTTAAAAAAATTTCGCCTTGAAATTTCATTTGTCGCAGTTTACCCCTCTCCAGGGCATGCTGTCAACAGTATAAAATCAAGCCTTAAATTCTTTTCCGGCGGGCGATAGCAGCAGTTATCCATTCAGGGTAACATGGATGACGCTGATCGCTTTAAATAAATCTAGAAATAATTATTTAAATGTCAAATTACAACGAATCCACATCTGAGGCCTTTAATGTCAAGGAATTTATCCTGACTGCCTTATCATACAAATATTTATATATAGCCAGTTTTGCAGTTTGTCTGGCTACAGCTTTTTTTATCAA
>JAPKZL010000101.1 GCA_026393795.1 Candidatus Aminicenantes bacterium
GATGCATGACCGTGGTACATATTTCGTCCCGACGCTCTATGGGTTCAGTGTCGGCCTGACGCCCGATTCCACGCCCGAGGAGCGAGCACTCCACCCTAGAATAGAGATGTTGTTGAAAAGCGGCCGCCAGGCAGTTGCGACCGCCAGACGGCTTGGAGTCCCCGTCGTCGCAGGGACGGACACCGGGTATGAGGAGAAAGAACCCACGGTTATCGATGAGATCATGCAACTGGCGTCCGCGGGTTTGTCGAACCTGGAGGCGATCCGGTCGGCGACCTCGCTGTCGGCGGAATGCCTTGAGATCTCGTCGGCCAAGGGCGCGCTCAAACCGGGTTGGGACGCCGATCTGGTTGCATATAAAAGCAATCCGCTCAAGGACTTGGCTGTCCTGCGCGAACCCATACTGGTTATCAATGGGGGAAAAGTGTTTCTGCGCAAAGAATAAAGGCCGGCCCTGTTTTTTTATTCTATTTTTACATATTTCCCGAATGGAATCGGCGACAGTTACTGCTTGACCAGCTCGACGCGGCGGTTCTTGGCGCGCCCCTCCTCGCTGTCGTTGGCGGCGACGGGGGAGAACTGGCCGCAGCCGTATGAGCGCAGCCGCGCCGCGGCGATGCCGTGCTCGCTGACCAGCGCCTTTAGGACGGCCTCGGCGCGGTCCTGGGACAGCTTGATGTTGCCGTCGACGGTTCCCTGGTTGTCGGTATGGCCGACCACGAAGAGCTTCAGTCCCGGGTCGCTCTTCAGGAGCTTGGCGATCTCGCCGATGGCCTGGGCCGACTCGGGCTTAATCAGCGACTTGCCGGAATCGAAAAAGATGCCGTAGACCGCGGCGTGGCCGCTGGCGTTGATGTCGTTGGCGAAGGCCTCGGCGTTGGCGACGATATCCTGGGCCATGCCCTGCTTCTGCACGATGGTCAGCCCGTACTTGCCGGTGAACTCCGCCCACAGCTGGACCCAGATCTCCTTGCCGTCCTTGATGATCTTGTACGTGTCAATGCCCTTCTCGCTCCAGACGACTGTACCGCCCAGCTTCTGAACGGCGTTCTCGAAGTTGCGCTGGATCTGCAGCTCGCTCGGCTTCGAGGGGAGATCGTTCTGCGGGTAGTAGGTGATTTTCCACAGCTGCCCTTCCACCGTCTCCTTCTTCCCCTTGGCAACTATGAAATCGTGGCTGTCGAACTGCTTCTGGTCGCAGTTATAGAGCCAGCTGCCCGGCATCCTCGTGAACAGGGGATGGTCCTTGCACTTGGGATTGTCCTTTTGCTCTGCGGCCAGGCTGGCACCCAGCAGGAACAGCATGGCGCCAATGAGCATCAGTGATCTTTTTTTCATGGTTTGTCTCCTTTTGGATTCAGCACCGATTTTTAGCACATGGCAGATCAAATTTCAAGTCTGCCGCTGGCGAGGCTTTTTTTAACCGCGCCGGGATATCTGGTATAATAGCCGGGAAAATTAACATGGAGAAATAACATGGGCAAAGCGATCAAAAAGGTTTTCGGCAGGGAGATACTCGACTCGCGCGGCAACCCGACCGTGGAAGCGGAGGTGACACTGGCCGACGGATCGTTCGGCCGCGCCGCCACGCCGTCGGGCGCCTCCACCGGCGTCCACGAAGCGTGCGAATTGCGCGACGAGGACAAGAAGCGCTACCTGGGCAAGGGGGTGCTGAAAGCGGTCGGACATGTCAACGGCGAGATCGCCGCCGCCCTCAAGGGAAAGGATGCCTTCGACCAGGAAAAGATAGACCGGATCATGATTGACCTGGATGGCAGCGAAAACAAGGGCCGCCTCGGCGCCAATGCCATCCTGGCAGTCAGCCTGGCCGTTGCCCGCGCCGCCGCCGCCAGCGCCGGGCTTCCCCTGTACGCTTATCTGGGCGGCAAAAAAGCCAACCTCCTGCCCGTCCCGTGCTTCAACATCATGAACGGCGGCGCCCACGCCAACTGGCAGGGGACCGACCTGCAGGAGTTCATGATCGCCCCGGTCGGAGCCCCAAGCTTCCGCGAGGCCCTGCGCTGGGGGGCCGAGACCTACCATGCCTTGAAGAAAGTGTTGAAGGACGCCGGCTATTCGACCGGTGTCGGCGACGAGGGCGGCTTCGCGCCGGCGCTGAAAACAAATGCCGAGGCGGTGGAACTGATCCTCAAGGCGATCGCCGCCGCCGGCTATAAGCCCGGCGAGCATATCGCCATCGCCCTCGATCCCGCCTCCAGCGCCTTTTACGAGGACGGGTTTTACAATCTGCGCACTGAAAAGCGCAAGATCGACTCGGAGCAGATGGTGGCCATGTGGGCCGATTGGACGAAAAAATATCCCATAGTCGTTCTTGAAGACGGACTGGCCGAGGACGACTGGGAAGGATGGAAGCTTCTCAATATGGATATCGGCGTCCGGGTCGAGCTGGTCGGCGACGACCTCTTCGTGACCAACGTCACGCGCATCGAGCGCGGCATCGCAGAGAACGCGGCCAATGCCGTGCTGATCAAGCTCAACCAGATCGGCACGCTGACCGAGACGAAGGCGGCGATCACCATGGCGCGCGGCGCCGGCTGGGGGGCGATGGTTTCGCACCGCAGCGGCGAGACGGTCGACAGCTTCATCGCCGACCTCACCGTGGCCATGGCCACCGGCCACCTGAAAACGGGCGCTCCCTGCCGCGGCGAGCGGGTGGAGAAGTACAACCAACTGCTGCGCATTGAGGAAGAGCTGGGCTCAGCTGCCGTTTATGCCGGACGCAAGGCTTTCGTTCGTTGAAGCGGAGGGGTTTGATTAATCAAACCCCTACCCCCCTGAAACGCAATTGCCTGTGCCAAGCGGATCCGAAATAGTCAGCCGCAACCTGTGGAAGATCCTCGCCCTGAGATTCCTGGGGGACTTCCTCCCCATTGCGCCGGTGCTGATCCTTTATTACACGGCAAACGGTTTGAATTCCACCCAGATTTTCACCATCCAGGCCGCCTTCCACCTGGTCGTCCTCCTCTTGGAAGTCCCTTCGGGCTACCTGGCCGACGTGGTCGGCCGCAGGAAAACGCTGATCCTGGGGGCGATTTTCTTCCCCCTTGGCATGGGCGTATATGCCGTCGGCCGAAGCTTTGCCGCCTTCGTCTGCGCCGAGGCCGTATTGGCTGTGAGCATCAGCATGCGCTCGGGCTGCGACTCGGCTCTGCTCTTCGATTCGCTGCGCCAGCTCAAGCGCGAGGGGGAATACAAGCGCTACGAAGGGCGGAATGCCCTTTTCGCCCGGACTGGCACCGCCGTCTCGTCGGTAGCCGGCGGGCTGCTGGCCGCGGTCTTCCTGCGCCTGCCCTTCCTGGTCAACATCGGTTCGGCCCTGTTCATGCCGCCGCTTACCGTTGCCCTGGCCGAGCCTGAGCGGGAGAAGCGCCGCTCGCATGAGCCGCTGCGGGATATCCTGCGCATCTGCCGCTTCTGCCTGAGGGAGCCCCATATCCGGCCGGTGGTGCTGTTCGCCGGCCTGATCATGGCCTGCAACCTGACCGGCGTCTGGGCCTATTTTCTCCTTTACCAGGGCCTGGGCATCGGCATCGGCTGGTTCGGCGTCCTGTTCGCGGCGTTCCAACTGGCCGGCGCCCTGGGCGGCGGCTGGGCGCATGCCTTCAGCGAGCGTTTCGGGGCCAGGGCCGCCCTGCTCCTGGCGCTGTTCAGCCCGCTGTGCTTTGTCCTGCTCGGTCTGTTCCCGAGCATCTGGCTCCTGGCGCTGGTGCCGGCCAACGCCCTGCTCTGGAACCTGGCCTACCCGGTGCTGCTCGAGCGGCTCAACCTGGCCGTCGGCTCCGATGTCCGGGCCACCGTCCTCTCCCTGGCCTCGATGGCCGGGAGCGTGATGTTCATCGTCATCTCGCCGCTCTTCGGCCGCCTGGTTAACGCCTTCTCCCTCTCAGCCGCTTTTATCGCGCTTGGCGCCCTTTTCCTCCTGGCTGGAGCGCCCTTGGTGGCCGCCATCCTGCGCCACTGGCGGGAAGGACAGTCCATCTGAGATTTTTGCTAAAAGGGTCCTGAATCATGATCCCGGTCTTTTCATGCCCTGGCGCACTGCATATTTGATGCATAACATCATCAAGGAGGTGGACCATGTTAGATGGCTTTGCTATCATGGGCGAGGGCGGCGGCATGACAGGAAAATTGAATGGTCGATTCAGTTTTTTGAATTATGTGTTAATCTCTATGTATGAAACGGCATGGATTGATCCGATAAGTCATGATCTGTCCTGGATCGCAGGGAAAAGGGCTGTTCCTGGTACGAATATTGCTTGATCGGCAGTATTGAAGGGGGTAACAATGAGAAAACAAATTTCATTCATGTCCTTTCTGGTGTTCCTAGGATTGCTTGTTATCGGCATCCCTACCGTCATTGCGGCCCAGGGGGCTGTCCCGGCGCTGGTGTCCATTGACAACGACAAGCCTGAGCCCCTCTTTCTTGCCGGGCTGGCCGTGGATGTCAGGATCCTCGGGGTGGTGGCTGAAACGCGGATGACGATGACCTTCAGCAATCCATACGACCGGCAGTTGGCTGGCGACCTGTATTTCCCACTGCCCGAGGGGGCGACCGTGAGCGGCTACGCCCTGGACATCAACGGCGTGATGATCGACGGCGTGGTCGTGGAAAAGGACAAGGGCCGGCAGGTATTCGAATCCCTGACCCGCGTGCGCATTGATCCCGGGCTGGTGGAGTGGGTGAAGGGCAACAACTTCAAGACCCGCGTCTTTCCCATCCCGGCCCATGGGAGCCGCACCATCATGGTCCGCTACCTCAGCGAGTTGTTCCCCAGGGGACGGGCCATGTTCTACCAGCTGCCGCTCCGTTTCAGCCAAAAGATAAAAGAGTTTTCCCTGCGGGTAGAAGTTGCCAACGGCGATGAGGAACCGAAAGTCCGTTCCGGGGAAATTGGTGCTTTCGCCTTCAAGAAATGGCGGCAAAATTTTGTCGCTGAAACAAAACTCAGCGATTCCTCCCTGCCTCAGGACCTGGTCATCGAGATCCCCGATGCCACGAAGCCGCGCGTGGTCGTGGAGAAAAACCCTGAGGGAGAATACTATTTCCTGGTCAGCGCTTTCCCCGAAAGCAGCGTGGCAGCAGCGCGGAACGCGGCCGTCGTCCCCGGACAGGTCACCATTTTCTGGGACGCGTCGGGCTCCCGCGGCAAGGGCGATCATCAGCGGGAATTCGAGTTCTTAAAAACTTATTTTGCCGGATTTCCTGGGGCGAGGATCGCCCTGGAATTGATCCTTTTCCGCTCCGAGTGCGAAAAGCCGCAGAAATTCTGGATTGAAAACGGCAATGTTGAGAAACTTCTGTCTATCCTTGCCAAAGTCGAATACGACGGCGGCACGACAACCGGATGCCTAGCCCCGGCGGCATCCGGATCAAAACCGGACCAATACCTGCTTTTCAGCGATGGGATCGCCAATTTCGGAGAAGAAGAACCGGCCGCATTCGACGCTCCGCTCTATGTCTTTTCCGGCGACAGCCAGGCCAACCATCCTTTTTTGCACCACCTGGCTGAAAAAAACAACGGCCGCTACTTCAACCTGGCGCAAGTGAGAACAACCGACGCGGCGCAGGCCGTCGGCCGGCCGCTGTTACGCTTTAGCGGGAGCGAAGCCGATGAAAGCCATATCCGCGACACCTATCCGCGCAGCGCGCGGGCAGCCGGTCCAAGGTTCGTCCTGGTCGGCAGGCTCCTTGCTGAAGAAGGGAGCATTGTCCTGAATTTTGGGCGCGAAGGAGGTGCGGGCAAAAAAATACCATACAGGATTTACCGCGCCAACGCCGTTGAAGGCGAGCTGCTGCAAACCTTCTGGGCCCAGAAAAAGATCGAAGAGCTCATGATATTTTCCCGGCGCAACAATAAGGAACTCATCGAGACGGGGAAGGCGTACGGCCTGGTGACTCCCGGAACGTCCCTGATCGTCCTTGACAACCTAGAGCAATACGTCGAGCACCGGATCATGCCGCCCAAATCGCTTCCCGATATGCGCCGTCAGTACCTCGTGCGCATCGAGCAAATAGATTCAGGCCGCAAACGTCTGGAAGAGGACAGATTTGAAAAAATACTCTCCCTCTGGTCGAACCGCAGCGACTGGTGGAAAACCGATTTTTCCAAGCTCCCCGAGCCGAAGCAAAAGCCGCCGGCTGCCGTCCAGACCATTCCGGTCAATTCTGCGCCTCCAGCCAGGCAAGCACCTCCGGCCCGGCGCCGGACCGTTCCGACCGCCTCTTCAGCTCAGTTGGACCCCAGGAGCAATGCCGGGATCCTGGGAAAAATAGTTTTGGAAGACGGTTCGCCGATTCCCGGGGTAACCATTTCCTTGAAAGATCCGCATGGCGCGCAGACAGCCGTCGTTTCGGATGAGGAGGGGAAGTTCTGGTATCGGCATGTCCCTGCCGGAGTATATGAGTTGAAAGCGGAACTGGAAGGGTTCCGCACCGTTCATTACGAGAACCTGCGCCTGCCGGCGGGAAAAACCATAGCGGTGACCATCCCCATGGAACTGGGAGCAATACGTGAGGAAGTGACCATCGCTGCCCGTGTTGCTCCCGTTGACGTGAGGTCGACGGCCGTTGCCGCAAATGTCGAGGACGAGTACGAGGCGGATGGAGTGGATGGCGGCGTTGAAGGGGGCGTTGAAGGAGGGGTGGTCGCTGGCGTCATGGGCGGGGTGGAAGGAGCGTCCCAGGCTGAGCCCGCCGTCCCTGGCAAGGGAGGATCGGAGCCGGCGATCGCCATCCTGGCCTGGGACCCGCAAGCGCCCTATATCCAGGCCCTGAAAGCTGCTGCCGATGGTGAACAATACGCCGTCTACATGGAGCAAAGGAAGCAGTATGGGGCTTCCCCAGGCTTTTACCTGGACTGCACCGATTTTTTCTTTGCGCATAAAAAGGCCGGCTTGGGCTTGCGGGTGTTGTCCAATATCGCCGAACTCGAGCTGGAAAACGGTGCCCTGCTGCGTGTCCTGGGCCACCGCCTGCAACAATTGGAATACCTGGAATCGAGCGCCTGGGTCTTTGCCGAGGTCCTGCGCTTGCGGCCCGAAGAGCCGCAATCGTATCGCGACCTGGCCTTGGTGCTGGCGACGCAGAAAAAATACGAGCGGGCCATCGAGCTTCTCAATCACATCGTGATGGGCCAATGGGACCGGTTTAACGAGATCGAACTGATCGCGCTGGAGGAAATGAACAACATCATCGAAAAAGCCAGGGCTGCCGGGGTCACTGAATTCAAGGTCTCACCGAGGTTGATCACACCCATGGACCTCGATATCCGCGTTGTCATGACCTGGGACGCCGATATGACCGACATCGACCTGTGGGTGACCGAGCCCACTGAGGAAAAGGCCTTCTACAGCCACAACCGTACATCGATCGGCGGGCTGGTCTCCCGGGATTTTACCGACGGCTACGGCCCGGAAGAGTATCTTATCCGCAAGGCCAAGCACGGTGTCTACAAGATCCAAGCCAATTACTATGGGAGCAGATCGAGCAGCATGCTCGGCCCGGTTACCGTGCAGATCGATGTCTTCACCAACTGGGGCCGCGCCAATGAAAAGAAAAAATCCCTGACCCTGCGCCTGTCCGAGAGCAAGGAGGTCGCCACCATCGGCGAGATCGAGTTCTGAAACGGGCGGTTATGGCAGGAAAAAAGGATAAAAAAAATCCTATTGTTTAATCGGTAGGGGTTTGATTAATCAAACCCCTACATCCGATCAAATCCACAATGATTGGATAATGATGAAGAATCCAGCAGTAACATTGGGGAAGATCATCCGATTTTTCAAGGCTAAGTCTGTCCTGAAAATAAGAAATGAAGTAAATATTTCCTTTTATTGGCAGCGCAATTACCATGAACATATTATTCGTGATCGAAATGAATTGTCCAGAATAAGAAAATATATCAGGGACAATCCAACCAATTGGCCACTAGATGAAGATAACCCAGTCAATAGAATGGAATAAAAAAATGTTCTACAATGGTTATTCACGTAGGGTTTTGATTCATCAAACCCTTGGACGTTGTTTATTATTTCCTTGAGGGCTCGATGAAAGATCTGAATTATTCGATCGCCGGTGCGGTGTTCGCCAAATTTCCCGAATATTTGCGCGGCGTGGTCTGGGCCTGCCAGGTCCGCAACGGCGCCACTCCGCCCGAGCTGCTCCAGTTACTGCGAAACGAGGAAGCGCGGGCGCGGGAGCGGCTGAAGCTGGAGACCCTGACCCTTGAGCCGCGCCTGGCCTCGTGGCGCGAGGCCTTCCGCGAACTCGGTTACAAGCCCGGCGATTTCCGGCCGTCGATCGAGGCGCTGCTGCGCCGGGTGCTGCACGGCCAGGACCTGCCTGTGATCAATGCGTTGGTTGATATCGGCAACCTCGTCTCCCTGCGCCACCTGCTTCCGGTCGGCGGCCACGCCATCGACGTGCTCAGGCGCGACATCGAGCTGCGCCCCGCATCCGGCGCCGAGGAGTTCATCCCTTTCGGTTCGCAAGCAGTCGAGCACCCGCAGCCCGGAGAGTATATTTTCACCGAAGGGGACAGGGTCCTGACCCGGCGCTGGATCTGGCGCCAGGCCAACCATACACTGACCCTGCCGGAAACGACGGCCATCGAGTTCAACATCGACGCCTTGCCGCCGGTGACGGAGGCAGATGTGGCAGCGGCAGGAAAAGACGTTATGGACCTGGTCGAATATCATTGCGGCGGCCGCATGCGCTTCGCAATTCTCAGCCGCCGGAACCCGCAGCTGCAACTGAACGAAGGAGTGTGATCATGAAAACAATCAGAAAAATCAAAACGGTTCAGGCGGGCGTTCCTACTTTGGAAGGGGCCGGCGTACGGCTGAAGCGGATGTTCGGCTTCGAGAAAGTTCCCGGGCTCGATCCTTTCCTGCTACTGGACGATTTTGGCTCCAAGGATCCCGGGGATTATATCGCGGGTTTTCCCTGGCACCCGCACCGCGGCATCAAAACCATCACTTATGTGCTGAAAGGGGAGATCGACCACGGCGACAGCATGGGCAACCAGGGAGTGATCGGACCCGGCGATGTGCAATGGATGACGGCCGGCTCGGGGGTCATCCACCAGGAGATGCCGCGCGAGAACCGGCGGACCGGTCTGCAGGGGTTCTTTGACCCGGGGAAGAAAAAGGCAGCCGGGGCGGGAAAGCTGGTGACGTTCGGCGACGGCGACGGTGTGGAAATAAGAGCCGGCAAGGCTGGGGCGCGCTTCCTGCTCGTGTCGGGCAAGCCTCTGCGCAAACCGGTGGCTTGGCGCGGCCCCATCGTCATGAATACCGAGGAGGAGCTGCGCACCGCCTTCGCCGAGTACGAGGCCGGCACCTTCCTCAAGCACAAGGCCGTAATGGGCTGAACCATTTTTCCCCTTCAGCCGGCCATATTCATTATCGGACGCCGACCGTGGCGCTTTTTATTGCGCGGCGCTTCATTCCCCGTACTCAAGGATTTGGAAGGTTCCGGGCAGCACCTGCGGCCGCGGGCGGGGATTCTCCGCCGTCGCCGCCGGAGCGGGGGCGAATTCGGCTGTCACCAAAAAAATGTGATGGGTCTGCGCATCGAGCTCCAGGGTGCGCGCACCGCGGGCGGTGGCCACTGTTTCCACGACGGCGTACGAGTCGGGCGTCAGCTGGCGGATGACGGTCATAGTCCCCTCGCCGTTGGAACTGAAGATGAGGCCGGTAGCCGGATCAAAACGGACGCCGTCGCAGCCTGAGCCGATGGGCGCCGTCGCGATGATGGCGCCGCTGTCGGCGTCGGAGACCACCAGCAGGTTGTTGGCGCAAACGGAAAACAGGCGCCGGTTCTTCAGGTCAAAGGTCAGGCCGCTCGGCTCCTGGCCAGGGGCCAGCTTCCAGCGGCGAACGACCTTGAGGCACCGGCTGTCGAGGGCCGCGATCTCGCCGGTGTCCTCGATATTGACGAAAACGGTGCCGTTGCCGTCGCTTTGGGCGAACTCGGGTTTTCCGCCCAGGGCGATCGTGCCGGCCAAGCTGTTGTCGGCCGCGTTCACCACCGTGGCGTCGGCGCTGCGGCCGTTGAAGGAGAACAGGCGGCCGCTGAAGTCGTCGTAAAGGAGCGCATCGGGGTTGGCGCCGGTCTTGACGTCAGCCGACTTTTCCCCCGTCTTTAGATCGAAAACGGTCAATGCATCGGCCCGGCCGTTGCTGATGTAGCCGCGGCCGAATTTGGGGGCGAAGGCCACCCCGTGCACCCCCTGCAATCCGGTGATCGATTCCAGTTTCCGGCCGGAATCGACCTGGAAGAGAACGACTTCCGTGCCGTGGGTGATGTACATGGTTCGCGTTTTCTTATCCAGGGCCAGGTAGTCCCAGAACCCTTCCCCGCCCAGCATGGTTTTTTTAATCAGATGGTAGCCAACCGGTTTCTCGCTGGCATTGGGCCCCGGGTTGAATAGGAGTACAATCATTGCCAGCAACAATAAAATTCCTTCAGCAAAAGATTTTTTCATTTCGCCTCCTGTCGCTTTTATCAAAAGTAAAGCATTCAACTGAATGATTTCTTGCAAACATTATATTCCATGCAAAAAAAAACTCAACGCCGAGCGCTTTGAGTTTTCTGTCGTTTGCATGAATTTGGGATGAAATCTTAGCGAAACCGGCTCAAAGGCTTATAGCCCGAAAAGCCTACACTGCAATTGACATCTATTTTGCATCTGTGTTATTTTGAACAGCAGTGGATATTCAACCATCATTTCATCGTGCAAGAAAGTGCTGCCTGGATTGTTATTCATTTTAAAACAAAAAATGATGATATTGCATAGAAAAAAAATAAATTGTCTGTTTTTGTTCGCAATTTTTTTTTCAGGTTGCGTGCGCTATCATCCCCAACCCATCTTTGCTGACAAAACGCTCGGCGATTTTGAAGAACGCACATTGGATGCGGCGGAGTTGAAAGAGTTTTTTAGAATCAATGGACAAACCCCCGAGTGGCCGATGAAATCGTGGGATATCAAAGCGTTGACGCTGGTCAGCTTGTTTTACCACCCCGATCTCGATGTCGCCCGGGCGCAATGGGGCGTTACCCAGGCCGGCAGGATTACGGCGGGTGAGCGACCCAATCCGGATTTCTCTTTCGCCCCCACTTACAACAGCTCCATCCCGGTTGGCGAAGGAACTCGCTGGAGCCCGGGGTTCAGCCTCGACATTACCATTGAAACGGCGGGGAAACGCGGCATCCGAATAGCCCGGGCCCGCCAATTCTCCGAGGCTGCCTACCTCAATATCCATACCGTCGCCTGGCAGGTATACAGCCGTTTGCGTCAGAGTGTGCTTGAGTTGTATGGAGCGGAGCAAGCATGCGTACTCTTAAATGAAAGACAAAGCGCTCTCGCCGCCAATACGGCGATAGCCGAGGCGCAACATGCCGCTGGCGCTATCTCGGCCTATCAGGTTGCCCAGTTGCGGATCGCCATGCAATCGAGTCGCCTGGATTTATTTGAAGCTGAGAAAGCCCGCAGCCAGGCGTGGGTGAAACTCGCCGCGGCTATGGGTGTGCCCTTTCATGTCGTCAAGGAATTGCCGATACATTATGATGAATTTGAACGTTACGACGTTAAAATTTCCGAAAAGGAAGCGCGCTTGCATGCTCTAACCGCCAGGAACGACATTTTGAGCGCGCTG
This sequence comes from Candidatus Aminicenantes bacterium, assembly GCA_026393795.1. Taxonomy (NCBI): domain Bacteria; phylum Candidatus Aminicenantota; species Candidatus Aminicenantota bacterium. Next base: position 11,677 of record JAPKZL010000101.1, read on the forward strand.
GCCGAGTATGCCGCCGCGCAATCGTCATTGCGGCTCGAAGTGGCCCGCCAATACCCCGATATCCATCTGGGGCCGGGTTATCAGTTGGACCAATCGCAAAATAAATGGACGTTGGGGATCACATTCAATTTGCCCATATTCAGCCGCAACCGCGGCCCAATCGCCGAAGCCGAAGCACGTCGGAGTGAGGCCGCCGCGCGTTTTTTGGCATTGCAAGCGAGTATTTTAAGCGAGATCGACAGCGCGTTGGCTGGAATCAAAGCTGCTCTCCCACAGGCAGAGGCTGCAGAGGAGTTGCTGAACAATTTGCAAAAACAGGAAAAAACCGCCGCCGCGATGCATGAAATCGGAGAAATATCAAAAGCCGACCTCTTGGCGCTCAGGCTGGAGTTGAATACCGCCTACATATCCCGTTTGAATGCGCTGATCAAGGCTCAAGAAGCGATCGGGGCATTTGAAAACGCCGTGCAAAGCGCATTGGAGTTGTCACCGGAACAATTGCAGGTCGCCCCAAGCCGGTCCAAGCGCTGAAGGAGAAACAATCATGAGTAGACGCCCGAAAACGATTATCATCGCCCTAATCATCATTGTCATCATCGCCATCGTCGTGTGGCGCGGCTTGATACTGAAAAACGCCAACGAAGGCGAAAAAGTTGAACCCGAAGTGACTGTCGAGGTTGCACCGATCGTGCGCACAACCCTTCACCGCGTGGTGGTTGCCTACGGCGTGGTGGAAGCCCAGCCGGCCGGGGAAAATACCGCGCCGGCCGGGTCGCGCATCGCCAGCCCATTTGCTGGCATGTTGGCGCAGGTCTATTGCCGCGAGGGTCAATCTGTCCGCAAAGGCGATGCCTTGTTCAGCCTCGATAGCCGCGTCGCCGATCTGGCGGTTGAGAAAGCCAGGCAGTCGCTTGTCTTTGCCGAGTTTACCGATGAACGGCAAAAAAAACTGCTCGCGGTCGAGGGGACCGCGCAGAAAAACGTCGAAGAGGCCGAATTGCAATTGAAAACCGCCCGCAACGATCTGGCCAATGCCCAAATCCAACAAAAACTGTTGCAGATCATTGCCCCCATTGACGGCATGGTCACGCAAATCTTTGTCCGCCCCGGGGAGAGTGTCGAAACAGCGACCATTCTCGCCGATGTCGTCGACCTGGAGCGGCTGATCGTAACGGCGTCTGTGCCGGTCAACGAAGCGGCAGCGCTTAGAACCGATCAAACGGTTGAATTGACTGGTGGTCAGAATACGATCGATCGTGAAGACGCGCCAGCTATCGTCAACGGTGGAAAATTGATCTATGTCGGCGCTGCGGTCGATCCCAAATCGGATACGGTGACGATCCGCGCCACGCTGCCCAGAAGCGTCAAATTGCAATTGGGCCGGTTCCTGACCCTGCGCATCATCTGCGCCGAACATGCCGGTTGTCTGGCTGTACCCGAAGCGGCGCTGGTGAAAGATGACGACGGCAACCCGGCGATCATGCTGGTTGAAAGCGACCACGCGCTGCAAAAAGTGGTTAAAGCGGGGCTGCGCGATGCCGGTCTTGTTGAAGTAGCGGCAGAGGGTTTGAAGGAAGGGCAGCAGGTTATCACCGACGGCGCCTATGGGCTGCCCGACAAAACGAAAGTCGTGACCGCCGGCGATAAAAAACATGGAACCTAAACGCACATTCGTCAATTTCGCCGGGCAGCATTCGCTGCTGATTATCTTTATGACGATCGTCCTGTGCATGGCGGGCGTCTATGCCGCGTTGAGTCTGCCTTCGTCGGTTTTTCCCAAGACCGATTTCCCGCGGGTCGTCCTGCTTATTGATAATGGCGTGATGCCGTCCGAAGAGATGATGGCAACGATCACCCGGCCGATCGAAGAGGCGATGAAAGACATCCCCGGTGTGACGACGATCCGTTCGGCGACCGGGCGCGGTTCGGCCGAAGTCAATGTCTTTTTTAATTGGCAAGTCGACATGATCAAAGCGGAGCTTTTTGTCCTTGGCCGGCTTGCGCAGATTCGCGGTACGTTGCCGACCACCACCGATGCCAAAGTATTCCGTGCCACCTTTTCCAATTTCCCGATGATCGGCGTCAGCTTGACCAGTAGCACGCGTTCCATCACCGATTTGTGGGAAATCGCCCGTTATGAGATCAAGCCTCGTTTCCTGCGTATCCCCGATGTGGCCAGGGTCAATCTGGTCGGTGGGTGTGCCCCGGAGTTCCATGTCGTGGTTGACCCGTTGCGGCTGCATGCGGCCGGGCTCACCTTGACGCAGGTTACGGACGCATTCGAGAAAAACAATCTGATCGCATCATCGGGCATGCATGAAGAGAACCATATGCTCTATCTGACCGTCGTTGACGGCAGGGTTCATACCATCAAGGATATCGAAGACTTCATCGTGATGGTGTCGAACTCGCATCCGGTCCGCATCCGCGATATCGCCGTGGTCCAGCGTGGCCCCGAACCCGTATTCAATGTCGTCACCGCCGACGGCCGGGATGCGGTGCTTTTGAATATCCACAGTCAACCCGACGGCAGTATCCTCGATATCGCCAAGGGGCTCCATGAGGAGATCGGCGAATTGAAGCGGCATCTTTCTCCTGACTTGAAGCTGGCGTTTTTTTATGATCAATCGCTGATCGTGCGGTCGTCGGTGGCAAGCGTTTGGGAAGCGATTTTTTTCGGTCTGTTCTTATCAATCCTGATCCTCTACTTCTTTCTGAAAAACTGGGGCACGACCATGATCGCCACGCTGGTGATCCCGGTCACCGTCCTGGTCACGTTGCTGGCGATGAAGTTCGCCGGTCTCAGCTTTAATTTGATGACGCTGGGCGGCATCGCCGCCGCCATCGGCCTGATCATCGATGACGCTATTGTCGTGGTCGAGGCGATTCATACCAATATCCGCAGCGGCTTGCCCAAGTCCGAGGCGATCGGCCGGGCCATCGCCGAAATATATCGCCCGCTGGTCGGTTCCACCTTGACGCCGGTTGTCGTGTTCGTGCCGCTGGCGTTTTTAGATGGTCTTACCGGAGTCTTCTTCCGTTCCCTGGCATTGACAATGGTTGTGGCGTTACTGATGTCGCTTGTACTCGCCGTCACATTAACGCCCGCCCTGGCGGCATTTTTTATCCGTGCGCATGCCGTTGCTTCGGCAAATGCCGGGGATGCGGCCGGTCCGCTGCTCACCCGGGTGATCGCCATTTATGAACGGGCTGTGCGCGCGGTCCTCAAGCGGCCGCGGCTGACACTTGCCGTCTGTGGTTTGATCATCCTGGCCGGTATCGGGTTGTATTTGCAACTCAAGAGTGAATTCCTGCCGGAGATGGATGAGGGCGGGTTCGTCATCGATTATCTCAGCCCTCCGGGAACCAGTTTGGCGGAAACGCACCATCAACTTTTAAAAGCGGAGCGGATTTTAAAGACGATTCCGGAACTCGAAAGTTTTTCGCGGCGTACTGGCGCCCGGCTTGCCTTAGCCGTTTGCGAACCCAATAACGGTGATTTCCTGGTGAAGCTGAAACCAAACCGGTCGCGTTCGACTGCAGAGGTCATTGCCGAATTGCGGAATAAATTCAACCAAGCCGTGCCCGATATGAATTGGGAATTCCCGGGTATTTTAGGCGACCTTATCGGTGACCTGATGTGGTCGCCGCAGCCGATCGAAGTGAAACTATTCTCAAAAGACAGTGCCTTCCTGAAGAAAAAAGCTTCGGAAATCGAGAAAAAACTCAAGACCATTCCCGGTGTCGTCGATACGTACAATGGCCTCGTCTCGACCGGGCCGACGATTGGTTTGCATGTTCGATATGCCGCTGCGCAGCGATTCGGCATCAGTAGCGATGATATTGCCGCTGCCGTCAATATTGCCATGCTGGGGCGTACGGCTTCATCCGTCCTTGAAGGTGACCGGGTGGTCGATATTCGTGTCAAAGTCGAACCCGTTTTTATTTCGCGCTTAACGAAGTTACGCGAGTTGCCGTTGCGCGCGGCCGATGGCGCGTTGATCAAATTGTCGCAGGTGGCCGATATCGTTGAGGAGCCAGGTCAATATGAATTACGCCGTGATGATTTGCGCCAGGACGTGGCCATCACCGGCCGCCTTGAAGGGCGCGATTTGGGCAGCGCCATGAACGAAATTCGCGCCGCCTTGGAAAATGACACTTCGATTCCCGCCGGCAGCATCGAGTACGGCGGTTTGTATGAGCAACAACGGGAGTCGTTTTTTAATTTGCTGGTGGTTTTGGTGATGGCGATTTTGCTTGTGTTTACCGTGCTGCTGGTTGAGTTCGGCTCGTTTTATGAGCCCATCGCCATTGTCTTTGGTGCGATACTGGCGATATTTGGCTCGATTTTAGCGTTGTGGTTTACTGGCACCTCTCTGAATGTCGTATCGTTTTTAGGTGCGATCATAGGTGTCGGCATCGTTGCTAAAAACGGTATTTTGATGCTCGATTTTGTCAACCATTTGCGGGGCGAAGGTCACAATTTGACCGAAGCCTTGGTCCGGTCGGGCCGGCGGCGCTTGCGGCCGGTGCTGATGACATCACTGGCCGCCGCTCTGGGCATGCTGCCTCTGGCATACGGCATCGGTTCCGGGGCCGACATGCTCAAGCCGTTGGCCATCGCGGTGATCGGCGCCCTGTGCATTTCGGTTCTTCTGTCACTGCTGGCGACGCCCGTACTGTATTTGCTATTGCAAAACTTGTTTGCCGGCCATACGAAGAAAGCGAATATTAATTGATGAGTAGATGAGTTGATGGGGCAATGGCACTGACGGCGACCGATTGCGGGCGGCCGGGGAGCACGGCCAAATCAAAAGGCAAATACGGCCCGAAGTTTGGATCATTGCCCAGCCACAAGCGGAAATCAATGGCCCCTGAGTCCGGGGAAATCCGGTAAACGAGGCTGGTCTGCGCCAGGCCCAGGTACAAAAACTGGCCATCCTCAGAGAGCGCCAGTTTTCCCGGTTGT
>JAPKZL010000102.1 GCA_026393795.1 Candidatus Aminicenantes bacterium
TTGTCGACGAGGCGCTGCGCCTTGGCCCGGTAGTCGCGCGCCCATGCTCCCGGCTTGACGAAATCCACCCGCAGCTCGGCCACGGTCTTCGAACCAAAGGTGTCGTAGTGCAGGGTGGGGTTTTCCTTATAGAAGCACTCGACGATCTGTTGGGCGAGCTCGGCCGAGGGCGAATGGGTTGCGACCATGACCGCGATGCTGTCGCGGTAGCCCTCCTTGTCGATGACCACCTGGTATTCCAGGATGCCGGGGACCGCGGCCAGCACCCGGTCGAACGATTCGGGATAAAAGCTTTCCCCGGTGCCGAGGGATATCTTGTGGTCGATGCGGCCGCGCACGTGGTCGAGCCGCGGCGTCGGGATCATCCGGCATGGGCACGGTTCCTCGACCAGCAGGCGACCAATGTCGCCGCTGCGGTAGCGCAGCAGCGGGGTCGCCTGCCGGCCCAGGGAAGTGAACACCAGCTCGCCCTCATGCCCTGGGGGCAGCACGTGCCCGCTCTGCGGGTCGATCACCTCGACGATGATATGGAGATCGAGGTGCATGCCGCTCTGGGCCGGGCATTCGCCGGCGATGGCGGCGCCGAATTCCATCATGCCGTAGCCGTCGTAGACCTTGGCGCTCCATGCCTGCTCGAGCCAGCGCCGCATATCCGGCGAACTGGCCTCGCCGAAAACGTAGATGCTTTCCACGCCCAGGCCGGGGAGGTCGACGCGGCCGGCCGTCTCCGCGGTCACGCGGCTGAGAAAGCTGGGCGTGCTGAAAAGAATTTTGCTGCCGAAGGTGCGGATGGCCTCGACTTGGTCGTCGGGGCTGGCCACCGTGCCCATGGGGATGTTCCAGATGCCATGGCTCTTCAGCCCTTCATGGAGCAGGTCGCCGGCCAGCCATTCGCGGGTGCCCGCGCACATCATGGTCTGGGTGACGCGGCCCGGCTCGAGGCCGACGAGGATGTATCCCAGCCGCAGCTTGTTGACGAGGCGTTCCCAGTCGGAGCGGGTATAGAAGGTGAGCTTGGGCTTGCCGGTGCTGCCCGAGGTGCCCATGACGTGGAGGACGCGGGAGCGGGGAACGGCCAGGAAGGCGAAGGGATCAACGAGAAGATCGGCGGCGCCGGTGAAGAAACCCAGCCTGGGCAGGTCCTCGCGCCGTTTCACCTGGGTGGGGGAAAGACCCGCCTTGATAAAACGCTCATGGTAGAAAGGGGAGTTGCGGGAGGCATAGGCGACGGTTTGCCGCAGCAGGCGGTCCTGGTAGCGTTTCAGCAGCCGCATGCCCCTGGACGTGGCCATCTGGCGGATCGCCTGGCGCAGCAATGTGTGGCTCATGCCCTGCAATCTAGCAAATGGCCGACTGGAAGTCAATCGTTTTGCGGCTCTAGCAGGGAAAGGACCGGGGCTTGGCCTGTCCGCGGGCCTTTAAGCCGGGGAATGTCGTTAACCGGCTCGACCAGCACCGTGACCGCAGCGCCCAGGATGGCGTTGAGGTTGCGCGTGACCGCGGCGCGGACCGCCTCTACATCTCCCCCGTCAACCACGACCTTGACCCGCACCCGGTCAACGGTTTCCTGGACGATCTGGAAGCGGTCGAGGCCAGGGATGCGCTCCAGGGCCAGGGTCAGGCGGAACGGATGGATTAAGACGCCGTTGGCAAGGCGCAGCGCATCGACCTGGCGGCCGCCGAGGAGCGTCAGCCGCCGGGCGGGGTTGGCGCAGGAGCATGCCCCCGGCTCCAGCACGGCCGTGTCGTTCAGGCCGGAATAGCGGATGATCGGGGTGACCGTGTTCCAGAGATTGGTGACCACCACCTCGCCGGGCGAGCCCGGCGCACAGGGTTTACCGTCGCGGACAATTTCGACGATGACGGCCGGCCAGAGCGGGTGCATCCCCTGGCCATCGGGGCAGGCGAAGGCAATGGTGCCCGCCTCCATGGCGCCGTAATGCTCGATGACCCGGCCGCCGTAGACCTTGGCCAGGCGGTCGCGGGCATTGGCGCCGCTGAAGGTGCCGCCGACGATCAGCAGCTTGACCGCCGGCAGCGGCCGGCCCAGGCGCTCGGCTTCGGCCGCGATGTTCTGCAGGATGACCGGATCGGCGGCCACGATGTCGGGGTGATGGTCGAGGAGGGCTTGCAACAGCCGGCCGGGTTCAACGGCAATGTCGAGGTATTGCAGGCCGCTGCGCAGAAAGCGCGGCAGGCGCGTCAGCTGGTTGTAGAGCAAATGGATGTCGTAGCCCTCGTCTTCGGGGGCGATGATCGTCAGCCGCCGCTTCAGCCCGCTGCCGGCCCAGCGCTTCAAAAAGCGCGGCACAAACAGCAGGCCCAACAGCAGCGGCAGGGGGGCCAGCCGGAAAAGGCGTCGCGGAAAACCCGGACCGGGCTGCCGGTGCTCCCGGAGGTCGAGACGGTCAGGCAATTTTCGGGGTCGATGCGTTGCGAGAGGATGGCCAACGGGAAGCCTTTTTTGAGTTCGTCCTTGCCGACCAGGGGCAGCCTTTGGAGGTCGTCAAGGGTGCGGATGGTGTCAAGGTTGATCCCGGCTTGGTCGTATTTCTCGCGGTACAGCGGTACGTTCTCGTAGGCGTGGCGCACCATGATGCGCAGCCGCTCCTCCTGCAGCCGGCGCCACTCTTCCGGGCGAGGAGCCCGCCCCAGGTACGATTTGAGAAAGTAGCGGCAGAAACGGAAGCCGCTGCCGAGCGAACGGGTCATCCTGACGTCATCCTTTTGCTGCCTTCCATCGCGCCCATTATAACGGAACGGCTTTGCGTCGGCAACCGGTTTGACTTTCGCCGGAGCCTTTGTTATCTTGCCTGGCGGAGGCTGAGCATCGTGGCGCAGACTACCGCGCATCCCAGGACCATAATTGTCAACGCCGACGGCATCCAGGGTTTCCTGGTCGTCGATTCGACGGTCAACGGCATGAGCGCCGGCGGCGTGCGCCTAAAACGGGGCCTCGGCGCCGAAGAGCTCGGCCGTTTGGCCCGGGTGATGACGCACAAGTACGGCTTCCTCGGCCTCCCCTGCGGCGGCGCCAAAGCGGGGCTGGACGCAGGCGACGACCTCGGCCCAGAAAGGAGGGCCACCGTCTTCAGTGCCTTCGGCCGGGAGCTGGCGCCCTTCCTTCGCGGCTGGGGGTTCCGCCCCGGCCAGGACCTGGGCACGACGCCGGAGGACATTGGCCATATGCTGCGGGCGGCGGGAATCGGCCATGTCGCGGCAGCGGACCTGTCCCCAAGCGCCGCCTACACGGGGCTCTCGGTCGCCGTTGCCGCCATCGCGGCGGCCCGTTTCCTGGGCCTCGCTCCGGAACGTCTGTCGTTTATCATCGCCGGCTTCGGCCGGGTGGGCAGCGCCGTTGCCCGCGAGTTGGTTGATCGAAGCTGCCGTTTGATCGGCGTCTCCACCCGCCAGGGGGCGCTGTACGATCCACGCGAGCTCGACCTGGCTCGGCTGCTGGAGCTGCAGCAGCGGCACGGCGACGGCCTCGTCGACTTCTACCCCGGGCCTGAGCGCATGAGCGCCGCCGGCCTGCTGGAGGTCGCGACCGACATCCTCTGCCCGTGCGGCAATTCAGATGTCGTCAACGAGGCGAATGCTGGCGCCGTGCGGGCGCGCATCGTCTGCCCGGGAGCCAACCTGCCGCTGACCGACGCCGCCGAGAAGATCCTGAACGAACGGGGTATCCTCTGCCTGCCCGATTTCGTCGCCAATTGCGGCGGCGTGCTCGGACCGACCATGCTTTCGGCCGGGCTGACCGACGACACCGTGCGCGCTTTTATGGAAACGCGCCTGACGCAGAAGGTCGTTGCCCTGCTCGTTGAATCAAAGCGAAGCCCCGTGCCGCTCGGCGAGATTGCCCGGCGCTCAGCCCAAGGCGATTTTGACCGCGTCCGCGAAAAGGCCCGGCGCTTTCGCTGGCTGATGGGAGCGGCCAGATTGGGCGACTATTTTCGCCGCCGGCATTGGGTTTCCAGACGGCTTTCGGCCGTTGTCACCCGCCGCTACTTTGAAAAAATGATCCTGGCGAATGAACCGCCCGCTGTCGCCGGGGACGGGGGGACCGCTTAACATGGCCCAGGTCCGGCTCGACGATGTCGGCAAATCCTATCGCAACGGCAAGCTGGAGACCATAGCCGTGGCCGGCGTCTCTTTCGGCGTCGAACCGGGGGAGTTTCTTTCCATCGCCGGGCCTTCGGGCTCGGGCAAGACCACCCTGCTCAACCTGATCGGCTGCCTCGACCGGCCTTCGCGCGGTCGCATCTTCCTGGAGGAGGAAGAGATTGCCGCGGCCCCGAAAGTTCGGCTGGCCGACATTCGGCGCTCCCGGATCGGCTTCGTCTTCCAGGCCTTCAACCTGATCCCGGTCTTAAGCGCCCGGGAAAACGTGGAGCTGCCGCTTATCCTGGCGGGCATGGCCGACCGCAAGCAGCGGCAGGCAACGGTTGATGACCTGCTGGCAACGGTTGGTTTGGCCGACCTGAAGGAGCGCCGGCCGGCGCAGCTGAGCGGCGGCCAGCAGCAGCGGGTGGCCATCGCCCGGGCGCTGGTCAAGAAGCCGGCGCTGGTCCTGGCCGACGAGCCGACGGCCAACCTCGACTCGAAAAACGGCGAGGCGATCCTCGCTTTGATGCGCGAACTGAACCGGCAGCTGGGCACGACCTTCATCTTTTCCACCCACGACCGCATGGTGATGGATTTCGCCCGCCGACTCATCCGCATCCACGACGGCCGCATCACGGCCGACAACGGGCCGCAACCATGATGACCGAGCTGTTGCGGCTGGCCCTGCGCAACGCCTTCCGCTACCGGCGGCGCACCGTGCTGACCTGCCTGGCCATCGCTTTCGGCCTGGGCCTGACCATCGTCGGCATGGCCCTTTTCAAAGGCGTGGAAAAAACCTCGCTCGACCACATCAAGAACAGCGAGACGGCCCATTTCCTGGTCTATCCCAATCGCAGGGCCGGCCGGCTGATAAGCACACCCACTGTCCTGGCAACGCGGCTGCGGGCGCTACCGGGGGTGGCCGGGGTTGCCTGCCGGCTGCGCTGCGCCGCCACCCTGATCAACGGCCAGGACGAGCTCCCGGTCACGGCCATCGGCATCGAAGCAGAGCACGATCCGTCCGTCTTCCGCATCGCGGCGTCGCTGCGGACCGGGAAATTCCTGGCCGCGGATGAGGGCGACACCCTGCTCGTCGGCAGCGGCCTGGCCAGCGACCTCAACCTGGCCGCCGGCGATCCCTGCAGCCTGCGTTTGTTCGCCGTCGGTGACGAAGCGAACTGGAACGCCATCGATCTCCAGGTCAAGGGGGTATTCGTCAGCGGCAACCCGCGCCTGGACCGCGGCGCGGACTTTCTGCCGCTGCCGCTGCTGCAGGAGAGCCTGGGAGTCGGCGACCGGGTCGGAGAGATCGCGCTGCGCATGCAAAATGAAAAGGATCTGGACAAAGCGAAATCGGCCATCGCCAGCGTCCTGAAGGAAAGCGGCTTCCAGGGTAAGGTCCTCGGCTTCTGGGAGGCGGCTTCCGGGCTGATCGAGGTCAACCGCCTCCGCTCGCGGCTGCACGCCATCGTGCCGCTGATCATGCTCCTGGTCGCCGCCCTGGGAATTATCAATACCATGCTGATGGCGGTCATGGAGCGGACGCGCGAAATCGGCCTTCTCCGGGCCATGGGCTTCCGCAAGCGCGAGGTGCTGCTCCTCTTTGTTCTGGAAGGCGGCGTGATCGGCTTCCTGGGATCGGCGGCCAGCTGCTTGATCGGGGGTTTATGCGGATGGTATTTGCAAACCCACGGCATCGACATCGCCTTCCTTTTGGGCAGGGAGGTGGCCGACATCGCCGCCGCCATCTACCCGATCCAGGACGTCTTCCGAGCCGACCTGACCTTCGGCATGCTGGCCTTTGCCCTCGTCTTCGGCACCGTTGTCTCCGTCGTTTGCAGCTTCTACCCGGCCTGGCGCGCCGTGCGGCTCGACCCGGTCTCGGCCCTGCGCCGGCCATGATGCGCACGATCGTTGCCCTGGCTTGGCGCAACATCTGGAGAAACTGGCGGCGGACCGCTATCACCACCCTGGCCATCGCCTTCGGCACAACGGCGTTCCTGTTCGTGCAAAGCTATCTTCATGGCATCAACGCCGGCTTCAGGGAGAACCTGGTCAACGGCGAAACGGGGCACGTGCGCGTCACGGCCAGGGAATATCTCCGCCTGGAGCGGGTCCTGCCCAAAGAGCACCTGGTCTGGGGCGCCGCCGGCCTCGAGCGCGACCTCACCTCCATCCCGGCCGTCCGCCATCTCACCGGCCGGCTCAAGCTGCGGCTGATACTCAGCCACGAGGGCCGCAACCAGCCCTGCGTGGCCATCGGCATCGTGCCCGATAGCGAGAAATATTTCCTGGGCTTGGACCGGAAGATGACCCGCGGCAGCTATCTGGAGGGGGAGAGTGCCCCCCAAGGGGACGCCGCCCAAGGTGTTGGGACGGCAGCGGACATGATCGTCGGCGAGCTCCTGGCCGCCCGGCTGGGGCTGCGCGTGGGCGACGCCATCCTGGCCGTGACCTCCGATCTCAACTCCGGCACCTACGGTTTGCAGTTCCGGGTGAGAGGGATCTTCGCCACCGGGGTGCGCGCCGTCGACGGCAACGTGTTCTGCATCCCCCTGGCCAGGGCCCAGGAGCTGCTCGACTCGCCGGACGCGGTCCATGAGATCCTGCTCAAGGGCGACGATGTTGACGACGCCCCCAAGCTGGCCGCTGCGGTGAAAGAGGTCCTTGCTCACCACAAGCAGGACGGCCTGGCTGCCGTCCCGCTTCAGGAGCACTGGATGGCCCGCTACATGGTCCTGGCCGAGAAGATTATGAACGTCATCGTGGTGCTGCTCATGCTCGTCGTGGCCACCGTCATCAGCAACACCATGCGCATGTCGATCATGGAGCGGACGCACGAACTCGGCGTCATCCAGGCGCTGGGCCTGCGCGACCGCGGTTTGCGGCAGCTGGTTTTAAGCGAGGCCTTCTTCATCGGCGTCCTGGGGGCTGCGCTCGGCTGCCTGGCCGGGGCCGGGCTTTCGCTCCTCGCCCAGCGCATCGGTTTCGATGTCACGCCGATGCTCGAGCGCATGGACTCCCCGGTACCGTTCATGAGCACCGTCCTGCGTCCGCGCCTGCTGTTCGTCTTTGTCGCCGAGGCCTTCGTCTTCGGCCTCTTTTTCGCCGTCGCCGCCGCCGTCCGCCCGGCCTTCAAGGCAACGGCGCCCATGCCGGCCGCGGCGCTGGCAACGGGGCTGCAGGTGCGCTGAAGGAATGGCAACCATGAGGCGCGAAACTTGTTTGCTAAGCGCGCTGGGTTTAGCGGCTGTTGTCTTTGCTCAAGGAACGGAATCGACCGATGCTGTCCTGGCGCGGCTGGAGCGCAACCTCGCCTTCAAGACGGCCTATTTCAGCGGCGAGACGATCATCACCAGCAAGAGCCGGGTGGCTAGCAAAGCCTTCTTCGTCTATCTTGATGGGCGGGACAATTTCTTCCTCGAATACGTGAGTCCGGAACGCGACCGCGGCCAGCGCCTGCTGCGCCAAGGGGGCGACCTGCTCCTTTACCTGCCGTCGGCGCGCAAGGTGCTGAAGATCGGGAAAGGCCGCCAGCAGAGCCGGCTGGGGTCCGATTTCTCCCTCGAAGACATCGTTGACATGAGCAACAGCCTGCGCGGCCGCTTCAGCGCCGAGCTCCTGGGCGACGAAACGGTCGAAGGCCGCCCCTGCCGACTGTTGCGCCTGTCGGCTCTGGAGCCGGGGCAAACCTATGCAACACGCCTGCTGTGGGTGGACAAGGAAACCGGTGTCGCTTTGCGCTGCCGATACTTCACCCGCAGCAACAAGCTGGCCAGGGAACTTGTCGCCGGGGACATCCGCCAAACGGGCCCGCGTTTCTTCGCCGGCCGCTTCGTCATGAGCGACTGCCTGCGCAAGAACTCGCGTACCGAGATCGTGCTCAAGGAGATGGCCTTCGACGTCCCAATTCCGCCGGGAACCTTCGACGAGAAAAACCTGGTGCCTGCGGAAGCCAAATAGAGGCGAACACTTCAAAGAAGGAACTGTTTTCGCTTCCCCATCAACTTTTCCGCCAACGCAAACGGAGGAAGAAGCGCGGCACGGCTTTTATGTAAAAACCGCGGCCCGCGACGTGCCGGTTCGGAGCTACTTCACCGGCTCCCATTCGGCGATCATCTCCAGCCGCAGCTGCACCGGCCCGTCGGCCTGCCAGGTTTCGGAGGAGTTGTAGTCCCACTTCAGATACTCCGAGCCGCCGCCGCCCTCGCTGGTGATCAGGAAGCGGTTGTCCAGGTGGCCGAAAAAGTTGGCCTGGTCGCGCGGCGATTCCTGGTCGCCGCCGCTGGGGTCGACCGGCACCCAGCCGTAGTTCGGGAGATAGACCTCCACCCAGCGGTGGTAGACGAAATCGAAGCTGGCGTCCTCGCCGCGCACGACCACCGAGCCGGCGAAGCGGGCCGGCAGCCCGGCGGCGCGGCACATGGCGATGTAAACGAAAGTGTACTCGGAGCAGGAGCCGGAGCCGCGGCTGAGGACGGTGGGCGCGATGTCCCAGCCGCCGATGCGCTTGTAGAACAGTTTCTCGCGGAGATAGTCGAAGATGTCGCGGGCGATCCAGTAGGGGTTGTCGCCGGCCTTGACCGCCTCTTTGACGGCGTTCTGGATGACCGGGTCCTTGAGCCGGTACTTGTCCTCATCGGCCAGGTAGCGGCCGCGGATGTCGGCCGGGATGTCCTTCAGCGACCCGGTTTTTTCCGGGAAAAGGCGGTACATGACGTCGTAAATTTTTGCCCGGACGTGCATCTGCGAAGTCGAGCGCTCGCCCGCCTTCATGGCGCTGCGGTTGAAATGGGCGACCTCCTGGCCCCAGCGGTCGGTTTTGAAATCGAGCAGCGGCTGGGGGTAGTCGATGGCCAAGACCTCCTGCGTCGGGCGGTTCTTCGGCAGGGCGATGTAAACGTCGAGATTGGTTACCGTGCCCGGGCCGAAATTGATGGCGTCGTGGGTGAAATTTATGTCGGCGTAGCGCTCCTTCGAGCGGGTATAAGGCTGATCGGAGGAGACAATGACCTGGGCGATCGTGTCGGTCTGGTAATCGACGCTCCACAGGCTGTTTTCGGCCCAGGCCAGGCCCCAGGGATAAGGGCCGGGGGAGGGGAGGATCATGATCACCCGGCCGCTCCTGGGCTCGATGCGGTAGATCTCGTTGCGCGAGCGGTCGGAGTTCCACAAACAGCTGCCGTCCCAGGCCAGGCCGCCCGGGTCCCCGGACGGCGCCTTGAACTCGCGGATGGTGGTCCCGTCGTCGGCGCTGATCTGGTACAGCTCGTCGCTGTTGTTGTCGGAAACCCACAAATAGGTGCCGTCCCAGGCCAGCCCCTGGGGATCGGAAGCCGGGGCCATGATCACCTTGAGCGTCCGGCCGCTCTGGGGGTCGAGCTGGTAGATCTTGCCGCAGTACGACTCGGTGGCCGTGTTGGTGAAGTCCATGTCGGAGACCCACAGGTGCTTGCCGTCCCAGGCCAGGCCGGTGCAGAAGTAGCCGGGAGCCGGCAGGGTGGCCAGCACCTCGCCGCTGGCCGCGTCGATGCGGTACAGCTTGTCGGTCCTGCGGTCGACCGTCCAGAAAGCCTTGCCGTCGAACGCCAGCCCCGTCGCGCAGGGCGAGGGCGAAGCCAATTGTCTGGCTGTCTCGTTGGGGCCGGCGATCAGCGCTATCGACAAGAAGAAAAAGGACAGCAGCAGAATGGATATTTTTTTCATGGGATAACCTCCTGGGAGTGACAGATTGGATTATGTACTTTTTTTGACAGATACACAACCATGGCATAGAATGTATCCATAATATGGAGGCGCTCATGGATCTGAAGGAAATCATGCGGGAAATAACCGAAAAAAGCGGGGCCAAGATCGTGTTTGGCGAGGCGTACGTCAAGGACCGCGTCACCTTCATCCCGGTGGCCAAGGTTTCCATCCATGCCTGCGGCTGCGGCCGCGCCGAGCCGGCGGGCAAGGAGCGGGTGGAGAAGGCGGCGGGGAAGAAGAAGGGGCCGTGCATGGGGGTTGGGGTAAAAACCGTCCCCCTGGGCTACATCGAGATCCGCCAAGGCAAGGCCCGCTTCGTCGAAATCGTCGACCGCAGCAAGCTCATGCATACGGCGCTTATCGTCGGCGGCGTGGGCTTGTTTCTCCTCGCCCGCATGGCGTTGAAAAAAAGGAATTAGGCGCAAGAACCGGAATTTTGTTATGGGTAGGGAACGCAAATTTGCGTTCCCTACATTGAAATCTCTACCGAGGTCAATGAATGAATCATCCAGCATTGAATGATCCCGATGAATTTCCCGACGACACGGTGCTTAAAAGGCAGCTGGGCGTCGTCAAGCCCGCCTGGGACGCTTTCATGGAATTGCTCGAAGCCAACGATCCGTTGCTGGCGGCCGGATGGCGCTATTACAACGACGGCAAGAGCTGGCTGTGCAAGGTGACGCATAAAAAGACAACCGTCTGCTGGGTGGCGGTACGGGAGAAATGTTTCAGCGCTGCCTTCTACCTCAACGCCAAGGCCGAGCCGCTCGTCCACGTCAGTTCCCTGGGCAAATCCCTAAAAGACGGTTTTTTCAATTCCGGCGAAAAACTCCGCGCCATCCGCGTCGAGGTGAGGAAGAAATCCGATTTGGAAGCGGTGAAAGAATTGATCGGGATAAAATTGCAATTGAAATAATTTTTTTCTTTTACTATTGAAATTTCAGAAGGGCGGTTCACCCAATGGGGGACAGACAAATTAGATCCGCCGAAGACGTCGGATAATTTGTGCTGCAAACCGCCCCTACACCAAGAATCGTTTTTTATTTCTTTTCGTCTACCGTCCACCGTCTACCGTACGCCGTCCGCCGAGATCATTCCGCCTTTCCTATTTCGCCACCCAGAAAAGCACGATTCCAGCCAGGAGCAGGATAAGCAATAACGCCACGATCAGCGCGGTGCGCCGACCGGCCCGTTTGCGGGCCAGCAAATAATTGGCGGCTGCTTCCTCGTCGAACGCCGCCAATGCCCGCCCGATCTGCAGCAGCCAGGCTTCCAGGCGGGCCCATTGCCGCCAGGAGGCCAGCAGCCAGAGAAGCGGGCCGCCGGCGGTCAGGAAGATCAGGTTGGCCAGCCGGCCGGAGCTGCCCGGGTTCATGGCCAGGTAGGCCAGCTGGTAGATCTGCCAGGCCAGGGCCGGGATGGCGCCCAGCAGCAAAGCCAGGCCTAAGCGACGCCGGCGCCAGAGCTCCAGGTCGGCGGCCAGGGCGTCGGCCAAAGGGAGGGCGCTGTTCTCCTGGCGCCAGCTCGAGCACCAGGCGACCTGGACGATCCCCAGCGCGACGGCCAGGAGCGAAAAAGCGAGCACCCCGATGACCCCAACGCTGAAGCGGCCGGCGAACTGGGGAATGGCGGCCAGAATGAAAAGCAGGGCGCCGATCTTCAGCCAGCCGTCGCGGCGGACGTGTCGATGCAAGCGGTCGGCCTCGGCCTTTCCCGAAGCGGGGTTAACGGGCAAGGGGCCTGCCTTGCCGGGAACTGCTCCGGAGTCAGCCTTCTCCTTTTGCCAAAGTTCCTGCAGATCATCTTGTTGCGTATTCATTTTTCTTCCTCACGGGCTCCCAGCATCTCCTTCAGCTTCTTGCGGATGCGGTGCAAACGCACCCCCACCGCGTTGGCGTTGATGCCGATGACAGCGGCGATCTGTTCGTGGCTGCACTCTTCCAGCCACAAATAGGCTAGGGCCCGCTCGCCCGGCTCGAGCCGCGCCAGCGCCGCATGCAGGGCCGAGCGCCGTTGCTCCTCGCCGCCGCCGGGGTGCGGTGTCGGGTCGGCCACGTTCTCCGCGTGCTGCAGCGGGTTTGGCTGCAGCCGCCTTTTGCGCCGGCGCAGGAAGGTCAGCGCCGTGTAGAGCGCCACCTGGTACATCCAGGTGCTCGCCTTGGCGCGGCCGGAAAAGCCGGGGAGGGCGCGCCACCACTGCAAACGGATCTCCTGCTCCAAATCTGCCGCGTCGTCGTTGGCCGGGGTATAGAGCCGGGCGACGGCCGGGGCGATCCGGCCGTGCTGCGCCAGCAGGTCCAGGTAGGTTGCTTCCAGCCGCATGTCCATGTCATCGCCCATGGCCCTATTTTACCCCAGCGCCCGCCCGTCCGGAAGCCTCAAGTCAGGAAATGAAAAAAACGGCCAGCCCCACCAGCAAACCAACCGCCACAACGACTCCGAGCACCAGGCGCGTTTGTTTTGTCAAAGGCTGCTGCTTGCGCAGTACCAGCCATAGGATCAGCACTACCAGCGCTATTCCGCCCAACTCGTCGCGGTCGACTCCCAGGCGCGCGATGATCCCGGGGTACAGGTGATAAACCAGGGCGGCGAAGGCAATCAATGCCGCCGCTCCCGTTGCCAGGAGCCAGTTTTTCGTATTCTCTTTCATAAGTCCTCCTTTATGAGCGCGGCCTTTCCAAGCAACCGCGTTCCAACCAATGAGTCGCCATTGCGATGGTTTGCCTTACATCAATATAATTGTTGGGGATTCTCAAGGAACATAGGTCAATGTAGGGGTTCAATACGAATTACATTGAAAACATATTGAACCCCTACAGGCAATTTTACCCCATTGTAAATTAATTGATTTATTTTCTTGACAATCGATTTTTTGTGTTGTACTGTACAACTGTATTGGTCATATGAACAACGCTGTTGTAGGAGGCGGACATGCTGGAAGCAATATTGGAATCTTCGCTCAAGGAAAAGGTCCTTTTTTTCCTGCTGGTCAACGACGACGCCTATCCGCGGGAGATTGCGGCCAATTTCGGCTTCAACCTCAATGCCGTCCAGTACCAGCTCAAAAAGATGGAAAGCGCCGGCGTCCTTTACAGCCAGGCGCGGGGTAAAATTCTGCTCTATGGCCTAAACCCGGGTTATACTTTCGCCAGGGAACTAAATGCGCTCCTGAAAAAAGCCTTTTCCCTCCTGAAAGCTTCCGAAAAGGAGAAGCTTTACCTC
Organism: Candidatus Aminicenantes bacterium; assembly: GCA_026393795.1. Taxonomy (NCBI): domain Bacteria; phylum Candidatus Aminicenantota; species Candidatus Aminicenantota bacterium. The sequence goes on from JAPKZL010000102.1 coordinate 13,075, forward strand.
CGACACCGGTCGGGAAAAATATATGATAAAATCATACTAGATATGAAAAAATCTGAAAGAATGACCGAAAAAGAAAAACCCGTTGAACCTATTCAAAAATTTCCCAGGAAAAGCGAACCCCTCGATTTTTCGACAGATTAGAGCATTGGGTAGGGAACGCAAATTTGCGTTCCCTACGATGGGCAGATCTTTTAATTGCAGTTCTTTTATCTTCGTTTTGTCCATTTGGTTATTGGAATTTGTTATTTGTTTGGAATTTGGTGCTTGTGATTTGGAATTTTAGTCTTATCTAGTTACTTTCTTTCTCGTCACTCGTCACTTGTCACTTGTCACATAGTCTTTACTGCATTGGTGCTGGCTGTGCCGGGTTGAGGTTGAACCCGGACTGCATTGCCGCTTGAATTTCCGCGCTCCTTGTTGTATAAGCTGGTTTCAAAATGATTTTCCATTCCTGAAAAAGGGGAGAACATGAAGAAAGCTTTGCTCGAACAACTGTTGTCGACCCAGCCCGCCGGCACCCAGCTGCAGGTCGGCAACGCCTACAAGCCGGTCAATTGCAATTTCGAGTTCGCCGTTTCCGTCTCGATGACCATCACGCAAACCAGGATGGACGAGGCCAGCGCCCGCGGTTTCATCGTCTGGTGCAACAAGGATTCGAAATCGGCCATCATGTACGGCGCCGGGAACATCAACCAGGACACCTTCAGCGACTGCATGAACTGGCTGAAGCTGGCCGGCATCAAGGGCGAACTGATCCTGGTCCATTTTGAAGGCAAGGACGGGGACAAAATCATCACCATCCAGAATTAACATTTACCCTCTTTTTTAATGACGGCTGCTTGCTGATATGTTAAAATACAAGCATGGGAAAGAAAGCTGACGGCAAGATTCTTTTGCTAAAAAAAGACGACGAAAAAAAAGAAAGGGATTTCGAGCTGCACTATCTCCTTTCATTGACGGTAAAGGAGCGCTTCCAACTGATGCAAAGGAAAAGCCGGGAAATGAAGGATTTGCTGGAGCAAAATGGACACCGAAAAGCTGTTGAGATCCTTAAAAGAAAATAAAGTCGAATTCATCGTCATCGGCGCTACTGCTTTTCCCGTTTATGGTTATGCCCGCGCCACGTTGGACATCGATATTTTTGTCAAAGCCGAAATGGAGAACATCAAAAGACTTAAAAAGGCGCTGCAGAGTTTCGGCTATGATTTAAGCGACGTCAGCCACGAAGACCTGTTGAAAAACAAGCTTCTGATCCGGCAATACATGGTGGAAACGGATATTCATCCGTTTGTCAAAGGCGTCGCGTTCGAGGATGTTTGGAGAAACAAGATCAGTTCCAAATTCGGGAAGACTGAAGTTTATTTCCCCTGCCTGGACGACATGATCCGCATGAAGAAAGCGGCCGGACGGGCAAAAGACCTGGAAGACCTGAAATACCTGAGAAAGATTAAAGCCCAAAAAAAATAGTCTGCTTTCCCCCCCCACCGCACTCGAAATTTCTTTTTTTACCCTATACCCTGAACCCTATACCCTTTTCTTCTTACTTCACTGGTGCCGGCGGCGCTTACTTGTAGCCGATGAAAAACAGCCTTTTGAAGGGATACAGAACGTTTCCGTTTTTCTGTTTGGGGTAGCATTTTTTTATTTCGCGCAAAATTTCTTTTTCAAAATCTTTCCTGTCCTTGGCGTCAGCGATGCGCTCCAAGTAGGGTTTCAGCGCTGTGCTGCGGATCCAGTCGACGATCGCCAGGTGGGACGGCATGGCATGGATGTAATCGGTCACCCACATGTCAATTTTCCTCATCCTGAAAGCGAGCAGGTCGTAGTAATAGCCGGTATCGTGGTAGTGGTACAAGCGCGAGCACCCCGCCGTCGCCTTTTTCCAGCGCTTGCCCAGCGAGACCGATTGGATGATCCGGCCGAGGGGCATGACGTTAAACATCGGTGTCTGCACCGCCAGCACCCCGCGTGGCGAGAGCAGGCAATCGAATTTCGCCAGCAGCCGCTCGTGGCCCGGGATCCATTGGATGGCGGCATTGGAAAAGACCAGGTCGAAGCAGGTGGCCGGTGCGAAGCGGCGGGCGTCGGCCAGCACCCATTTCCCCTTCGGAAAATCCTTTTTGGCCTTTTCGATCATGGCCGGCGAATTGTCGACGCCGACGAGCCCCGCCTTGGGCCAGCGTTGGAGCAGCACCTGGCTGCTGTTGCCGGGCCCGCAGCCGACGTCGAGGATGCGCCGGGGCGCGTAATCGATTTTGATCTTGCTCACCAGGTCGATCGACGGCTGCGTCCTTTCGCCGAAGAATTTGAGGTAATGATCGGGATCCCAATCGTGTTGCTTTTTCATTTTAAACCCCTCATACCTGATTATAGCAATGTAGATGAGTATAAGGGTAAAAGGGTTGATGGGTCAAGAAAACTGCCTTGACTTAGGAACGCAAATTTGCGTTCCCTACAGATAAAAATCTTAAGTTTGACTATCCTTTCTTTTCTCGATCTTCCTTCCTTCTCTTTCTGCAGCGTCTCTCAAACTTTTTATCGAGCGCCGGGTACAGCTTTCTGGCGCAATCGGGGCAGATGCTGCGGGAGAAATCGGCTTCGGAATGCTGGACGACGAATTCTTCGAACGGCTGCCAGTGCCCCTGGTCGTTCTGGATCTTGTCGCAGGACGTGCAGACGGGGAGAAGTCCCTTGAGCGTTTTGATCTTTGCCAGGGAGGCTTCCAGCTCGCTCGCATGCCTCTTTTCCTCGTTGACCAGCGCCAGGTAATTGCGCTGCATGACGAAGTCCATGACCAGGATCACGGCGAGAAACGAGTATTCCAAAAGATAGATAAACCGGATCACCCCGGCGCCGACCAGAATGTCGTTGACGGTGGCGATGAAAAAGACGCTGAGGCCCGCCTGGATGAGCGCCGATCGCTGTTCGCGGCGCTTGCGAAAGGCGCCGACAAAATAAATATAGGAAATGAGGATGCCGGCGAGGATCAGGAGAAACAAAACGATCAGCAAGGGGCCGGGCTTCATCTCCAGGTAGCGGAAGGTGAGCGCTCCGAGGGTAACGGTTTTCGGGGCGCGCGCGCTGTGATGCAGGAAAAGGGGCGAATCGATCCATGAGGCAAAGACAAAAGCCGCGAACAGGCCGAACAGCAGCCACAACCTGAAGGATAACTTCTGGCGCAGGAACCTGGCCGCGAACAACATCATCCACAACGCGATGAGAGCGATGGTGCAGAACTGCCCGCGCTGCCACCAGATGCTGGCCTCGAAATTCCGGGAATTGTACAGCAGCGCGCTGAACACGTCGTAGACCGCCACGGTGGCGCAGAGGCCGAAAAAGTAGAAGTCCCCGATCTCCCGCCTCAGGCGCAGCCAGATCATGAGGTAGAAGAAGCCGACGTACAGGGTGATGCCGGCCATGATCAACACCGGGATCGCTATCAAGGTCATGGCGCCACCTCCCTGCTGTAACTGACAGGAAAGTCAGTTTTGGCCATGTAGGGAATCATAAGGAAATTCAATAAAAAAAGCAATATAGAATTATGGATCATCCTGGTTGCTTTTCCTTGTCGCGACTCCTATTGAAATTTAGATAACTCTGCCTTGGGTAGCTCACATTGAAATTTAGATAACTCTGCCTTGGGTAGGGAACGCAAATTTGCGTTCCCTACGATGGGCAGATTTCTTAATTACAGTTCTTTTTTCTTCGTTTTGATCACTTAGTCATTGTATATTGGTGCTTGTTTGGTGCTTGTGATTTGGAATTTATTTCTTCGGGCGGGTTCCCCCTTCAGGGACAAACAAATTATATCCACCAAGGTCGGTGGATAATTTGTGCTGCACAGACGCCGCCCCTACGTCTAGAATTAAGGGTTTGATGAATCAAACCCCTACATCCAGATTTTTTTCTGTTTTCTGTCTTCTGTCCTCTGTCTTCAGCCTTCTTCTACTAACTACTATCTACTAACTACTTTGCCCCTGAATCCCCAGCTCCGGCCCGAGCAATTCCAGGTACCCCTCCAGCCACGCCGTATTGATGGCGATGAACGTCTCGCCGCCGCTGGGGAGCTTTTCCCATGCTTCCAGTGTGGTGCGGGCGACGTAGCGCGCCGTCTTGTCGTCGTCGCTTTTATCCGGGAGGGAATGGAGAAAGGAGCAACAGACGCGGGCATGGGCGTTCGCCCAAACGGCCAGGATCTCCGGGCCGTCGCGGCGCAGCGTCTCCACCAGGACCTGGAGCTTGGCGCGCAGGCTGTCGGCGTCCTGCCGATGGCGCTCCATGAAATCATAGGCCTCCTTCTCCTCGGCCGGGCTCGGGTTGCCATGATCGATGTAGTCGCCCAGGTTGCCGGCAGCCCCTTGAAGATCGTCAATCTCGCGGCGGCGCTTTTCCAGCAGGACGGCCTGCTCCAGATAAAAAGCCGTTGCCTGGGGTGGGGACATGCGCGCCAGCTCCTCCTCATCCTCGCAGCCGTTGACCATGTACTCGTGGGAGCGGATGTAGCGGTAGAGGGTGTGGCAATGGGGGCAGCGGCGCACGTGTTGTTTTTCATGATCTGCCTTTGGGTTGATGGCCGGCAGGATGATCAGCTTTGCCGTTGCTGCGGGCAGGGGCTTGTCGTATTGCGGCGCCAGGTATTTGGCAAACGAGGTTTCGACCTCTTTCAATTGGCCGCAAATCGGGCAGGGCGCGATGGTCCACCTCCATAAAAATTATACCGGGTT
>JAPKZL010000103.1 GCA_026393795.1 Candidatus Aminicenantes bacterium
TGCGCCCAGAATTTGAAAAAGTTCAAGCTGAACGGCGACATGCAGTTCGGCATCGACATCCTGACCAAGTCGCTGGAAATGCCGCTGAAGCAGATCGCCGCCAATGCCGGTTTTGAAGGGGGGGTCATCGTCGAAAAGATCCGCAGCGCCCGCAACAAGAACTACGGATTTGACGCCCTGAACGAAAAGTTCACCGACATGATCGCGGCCGGAATCATCGATCCCACCAAGGTGGTGCGCATCGCCCTGCAGAATTCGGCGTCGGTCGCCGGCCTGCTGTTGACCACCCAGGGGCTGGTCTGCGAGATCAAGGAAGAGAAAGAAGCCATGCCGGCCATGCCTCCGGGCGGCGGCGGCATGTATTGATTTAAAAAGACTTAACGAAGGGGTTCAGCGCTGGCTGAACCCCTTTTTTTCTATGGACGCGATCAACGTAAGCAATTTATGCAAGTCGTTCAACGGCTTCACGGCCGTGGACCATATTTCCTTTGCCGTTCCGGCGGGCGAGCTCTTCGGTTTGCTGGGGCCCAACGGCGCCGGAAAAACAACCACCATCAACATGCTGGCCACGCTGCTCAAGCCGACATCCGGCGATGCCTGGGTGGGCGGCTGTTCGGTCGCCGTTGACCGTGACGGGGTCAGGCGCAACATCGGCATCGTCTTCCAGGAGGCCGCCCTGGACAACCGCCTCAGCGGCCGGGAAAACCTGCAGTTCCACGCCATGATGTACGGCGTCCCGCGCCAGGAAAGGAAGGTCCGGATCGCCACGGTGCTCGAGCTGGTCGAACTGGCCGACAAGGCCGACATTCTGGTCGAGAAATATTCGGGGGGCATGAAACGGCGCCTGGAAATCGCCCGCGGCCTGATCCACCGCCCCAAGGTCCTCTTTTTGGATGAACCGACGCTGGGCCTGGATACGCAGACGCGGCGGCATATCTGGGACTACATAAAAATTCTGAACCGGGAAAGCGGGGTGACCATTATCCTGACCACCCACTACATGGAGGAGGCCGATTACCTCTGTCAGCGGGTGGCGATCATGGACGGGGGCAAATTCGCGGCCATCGACAGCCCGGCCAAACTGAAGGACAACCTGGGCGGCGACGTCGTTTCGCTGGAGATCAGCGGGCATATCGACTCCCTGCTCGCGCAATTCAAAACGCTGGCCTGGATCAAGTCCCTGAAACACCACGATGATGTGCTCAGCCTGAGCCTCGAGCACGGGGAAAGGCGCATCCCGGAATTGATCCAATTGGCCCAGCGCGCCGGCGCCACCGTCCATTGCGTCCAGTTGCGCAAACCAAGCCTGGAAGATGTTTTCTTGAATTTTACCGGCCATACGATCCGCGATCAGGAGCCGGAAGCAAACGACCACGGCCGCGCCCGCCCGGACGGCCCGCACCGGAGGCGTTGAATGGTCAGCGGTACCACTGTCTATGTTCTCTGGCTCAGGGAGATGAAGCGCTTCATCCGCGCCAAATCGCGCATCGTCGGCTCCCTGGCCATGCCGCTTTTTTTCATGGCCTTTCTGGGCATGGGCTTCAACCGCATGGCCGTCCCCGGCATGACGCGCGACGTCAACTACATGCGTTTCCTGGTGCCGGGAATGATCGGCATGAGCCTGCTTTTCAGTTCGACCTTCGCCGGCCTGTCGGTCCTCTGGGACCGCGAATTCGGCTTCTTGAAGGAGATCATGGTCGCTCCGGTCAGCCGGGTGTCGATCGTTCTCGGCCGCATCGCCGGCGGCGTCACCACCGCCATGCTGCAATGCCTGGCCATCCTGCTCATCTCCATGGTGCTGGGATTTGCCGTCAACGGCGCCGGCAGGTTTCTGCTGGCCATGCTGTTCATGGTGCTCATCGCCACCACCTTCATCGGCCTGGGCCTGATCTTCGCCTCCAGGATGAAGGACATGCAGGGATTCAGCATCATCATGAACTTCGTCATCTTCCCCATATTTTTTCTTTCGGGAGCGGTCTATCCGCTGAAGAACCTGCCCGCCCCGGTCCGGATCCTGTCCTATGCCGATCCGCTCACCTACGGCGTCGACGGCCTGCGTGCTTCCCTGATCGGCGTCTCGCTCTGGCCGCTGTCCTTCACCTTGGCGGTCATGGCCGCCTTCGCGTTGCTGATGGTTTCCCTGGGCGCCTATTTTTTCGAAATCAGCGAAAGCGTTTGATCGGCTCCCGGAGCCGATCGTATTGCAATATTCATTTTATTGGTTTAGATTCAGCCTAATGACAAACAAAAGCAACAAATACATAAAAACATGCTCCGCCATCATCTGCCTGCTTGTCCTGGCTTCGTTGCTGCTCCCGGCCGAGATCCTGACCTACCGCGAGGTCGAGGGCGACTTGACGGTGACCCACACCCTGGTCATCACCCCAGCCGCCCCGGGCTACGCCATTGAGCTAACGAGCCTGGGCAGCAACGGCCGCACCGTCCGTCAGACATTCCGCACCGCGGCCGACATTTCCACCCTGGCCTGGACCTTCAGCGACCCGGCGCGGCAGATGGAGCTGGCCGCCACGGTGCGGGGCGATGAGATCGTCCTCTCGGGAAGTTTTCGCGGCCAAAAGGTGGACAAACGATTTTCGGCCGGCGGCGCCCCCTGGAACCAGCTCTTCCAGATGGGGCTGGTGCCGTTCGTTCTGGGCGGCGAAGAGAAGAGCCAGTTCCGCTCCATCGGCACCCAGGGGCCGGGCGAGCTGAAGATCGGCAAGTTCACGATGACGCGCCAGGATGGGGAAAAGATCCTCCTGGCCGGGAAGGAAATCGAAGCGGTCCATGTGCGCATATCGCTGAGCGGGCTGCTTTCCATTTTCTGGCACGGCGACTACTGGTTCCGTTCGGGCGACGGCCGCTTTTTGCGCTACCGGGGCAAGAACCGCCCGGGCGGCTCGGTGGCCGTTTCGGAATTGATTCAGGAGAAAGCAGATGAGGGCAAATAAAAAGAAGTGGCGGCTCTGCCTGAAGCTGGCTGTCTTCGCTGTCGGGCTGGCCGTTTGCGGCGGTTTCGCCCCGGGCGCCGATTTCGAGGTGGTCACCTCGCTGCCCGCGGAAACGACGATCGCCGGCGCCGGCACCCGCGCCGCCGCCCTTGTTTGGCCGGAGATGATCGCCGGGGCCAAATCCTCAATCGATATCGCCGAGTTCTACCTGGCCGGGGAAAAGGGCGAGGCGCTCGAAGCGGCGATCGAGGCCGTCCTGGCCGCCGGCCGCCGCGGCGTGCCGGTGCGCATCCTATGCGAGAAAAGCATGGCCGCCACCTACCCGGAGACCTTGGCCCGCTTCGGCGGCCAGCCGGGGATCGCTATCCGCTTGTTCGACTGGAAGCCGCTGAGCGAGGGAGTGCTGCACGCCAAGTATTTCATCATCGACAACAAGGAAGCCTATGTCGGCAGCCAGAATTTCGACTGGCGCTCGCTGACCCAAATTCACGAGACCGGCTTGCGCATCCGCGGCTCCCTTTTCGCCGCGGCGCTGGAGCGCATTTTCGCGGCCGATTGGCAGTACAGCGGCGGCGATAAAACCGTTTATCAAAAAATGGCCTCCGGGCCCCCCCTGCGCTTTGCACCGGACGCCTTCCTGGTGGCCAGCCCGTCGCCATTCAATCCACCCGGGGTGCGCAGCGCCCTGGAAACGCTGCTCCAGTTGCTGGACAAAGCGCAAAAGCGGGTCACTGTCCAGCTCCTCACCTACAGCCTGGAAGGGAGGAAGGAGGGCGAGCATTTCGTTCTCATCGACCAGGCGCTGCGCCGGGCGGCCGGCCGCGGCGTGAACGTGCGTTTGCTGGTCTCCGACTGGAACTTGCGCCGGGTGCAGCTCGACGGCCTGCGCGAACTGGCGCGCGTGCCGAACATCGAAGTCCGCTTCGCCGTCATTCCCCAGGCGCGCCGGGGTTTCATCCCCTTCGCCCGCGTCATCCATTCCAAGGTCATGCGCATCGACGACGATCTCTGCTGGGTGGGCACCAGCAACTGGGGCTACGACTATTTTTTCAGGTCGCGCAACGTCGAGGTCGTCCTGAACCGGCCGGCCGTCGCCCGCATCCTGGACGAGTTGTTCTTGTCGCTGTGGACCGGCCCCTATGTCCAGCGCCTGGACCCGGACAAGGAGTATGCACCTCCCCGGATCGATTGACTGCAAGGTCAGTGTAGGGGCGGGTTTAAAACCCGCCCGTACTTTAAGAAAATTTTAAATTCCAAATCCCAAGCACCAAATCACATAGTCACACTAGATAGGTTTTGTTGCCCTT
>JAPKZL010000104.1 GCA_026393795.1 Candidatus Aminicenantes bacterium
CGGCTACCTCTCCGCCAGCATGGAGTGGGCCGAGCGCTCAGGCGACAAAGACGCGTGGAAAAGGTTCTGGCAGGGCGATGTCAAGTCGTACTATTTCGTCGGCAAGGACAACATCCCTTTCCATACCATCATCTGGCCGGCCATGCTCATGGGGCACGGCGATCTGAACCTGCCCTACGATGTGCCCGCCAACGAGTTCATCACCATCAAGGGCCGGCGGCTCTCAACCAGCCGCAACTGGGCGGTGTGGCTGCCCGATTACCTGGAGCGCTACGATCCCGATGCGCTGCGTTATTTCCTTTCGATAAACATGCCGGAGGACGGAGATACCGATTTCTCGTGGCAGGAGTTTGTGCGCCGCAACAACGACGAGCTGGTGGCGACCTACGGCAACCTCGTCAACCGCGTGCTCACCATCACCTTCCGCAACTTCGATGGCAAGGTGCCGACACCGGGTAAGATCGACGACCGCAGCGCGGCGCTGCTGGAGAAAGCACGTCAAACATTCAATGATGTCGATGAAATGATCGGAAAGTGCCATTTCAGGGAGACCATGCGGGCGGTGATGAGCCTGTCGCAGGATACCAACCGCTATCTCGATGAAAAGGCCCCGTGGAAGACGATTAAGGAAAATCGCGAGGATGCGGCCACCGCGCTGCATGTGGCCCTTTCGGTTCTTTCACATCTCAAGACGATGTTGAGCCCATTCCTGCCGTTCACCTGCGCCAAGCTGCATAAGTACCTTGGGCTCACGGGTTCCATTGAGGATGCCGGCTGGTCTGTGGTGAAGATAGTACCCGGCCAGCAGCTGGTCAAGCCGGAGCACCTCTTTGTCAAGCTTGACGATTCGGTAGTTGAGAAGGAGGATGCGAAGCTGGAGGGTGGGCGTGCTGCTTGATTCCCACACGCACATCGACATGCGTGAGTTCGACGCTGACCGCGACGCGAGTGCGTATTGCAGCGGGCGCGCGAGGCCGGAGTCGTAGCCGTTATCGATATCGGCATCGATCTGGCATCCAGCGAGGCGGCGGTTGCGCTGGCGGAGAAACACAGCGATGTCTTCGCCACCGTAGGCATCCACCCGCACGACGCCTCGAAGGTGACTGATGCCTCCATCGCTCGTCTCGAAGCGCTGGCGAAGCACCCCAAGGTCGTCGCAATAGGAGAAACAGGGCTGGACTTCTACCGCAACCGCTTGTCGAAGGAGTCACAGGTCGAGGCTTTTAAACGCCATCTCGAACTTGCGTCGAAATCAGGGTTGCCGGTGGTGATCCACAGCCGCAACGCGAACGACGAGGTTTTTAAAATACTCAGTGAGTGGGTCGCCGGAATGAAAGGCGCGCATCATCCCGTCGGCGTGCTGCACTGCTTCGGCGGCGATGCCGATCTTGGCAGGAAGTATATCGACATGGGCTTTTTGCTCTCGTTCGCCGGACCGGTGACGTATCCCAAATCCTCGGCGGCAAGTGTTGCCAAAGATATACCGCTGGATAAGCTTTTAAT
>JAPKZL010000105.1 GCA_026393795.1 Candidatus Aminicenantes bacterium
TTTACAACAAATTTACTATTTTGTTTACAATGTATTTTTAAAATTTTACAATTTTTATTATTAATTTGAGGGAGGACATATGCCAGTCAAAAGAACGACCATGCGCAGCTCCAAGGGCACCAAGCTCTACGCGGTGCGCGATAGCAAGGGCCGCTTCAAGGACATCCAGAGCTACAAGAAGGCCCACGGCATGGACATCAAACGCAAGAGCAAGGCAGAGGCTGCCAAAACCAAGACCAAAGTCAAGGCCAAAGCCAAAAAGAAAAAATAGCGTCCGGCTTTTCCAGCCGGCATTGCTCATTCAATTGTTTTTACAATTAGGGGAAAGTATTATTCTTTAATCAATACATTCCCGGCAGGATCAAGGACTGGGTAGGGGTTCAAAAAGAGCTCAGGGAAATCGTACTCACACTATGTTTTTGGCCATTCAGAAAGTCGCCAAAAATATCTAGTGTTAGTATAGTCACACTTGATGGTTTCAGCAGATTACTAAGCTTGCTGAAACCATACTGTGACTATATTGAACCCCTACGCTCAATTCTCTATTTTTTACAGCGAGTTCTCGACCGCCTTGACCTTCAGGCGCGACAGGTACTCGGTGATCTTGATCTTCTTCGGACAGGCTTCGACGCAATTAAAGATGGTGTGGCAGCGCCAGACGCCGTTCTTGTCGTTAATGATCTCCAGCCGCTCGTCGCTGCCGTCGTCGCGGCTGTCGAAGATGAAGCGGTAGGCCTTGAGCAGGGCCGCGGGGCCGAGGTACTCCTGGTTGGGCCACGAGCTCGGGCAGGCGGCGCTGCAGGCGGCGCACAGGATGCACAGCGTCGATTCGCCGATCGTTTCCAGCTCGGCTGTCGATTGCACGAACTCCTTGTCGGGCAGCGGCTTGTCAACGATCAGGTAGGGTTTGATGCGCTTCAGCTTGGCGAAGAACGGCTCCAGGTCGACGACCAGGTCCTTGATGATCGAGAACCCGGAGAGCGGCTCGATCTTCAAGCGAGTGCCGAAGCGGTGGATCGGCGTCTCGCAGGCCAGCACATTGCGGCCGTTGACCTTCATGGCGCAGGAACCGCAGATCGAGCTGCGGCAGGAGCGGCGGTAGGAAAGGGTGCCGTCGTGCACCCAGTGGATCTCGTTGAGCACGTCGAGAATCGTGGCCTCGTCCTCAATGGCAAACTTGAATAATTGCCAGTGTGGCTTCTCGTCCTTTTCCGGCTGGTATCTCAAAATTTTTATCGAAATATCTATTTTAGCCATTGTTGCATCCTCCTTAATATTTCCTTTCCTGCGGCTGGTATTGCGGGAAAATGACGACGCCCTTACTGAAATCGAGGACGATCTTGCCGTCCCGGCGCCAGGCCAGGGTGTGCTTCAGCCATTGGCCGTCTTCGCGCTTGGGAAAATCGGTCCGGAAATGGGCGCCGCGCGATTCCTTGCGCGCCAGGGCCCCTTCGACGATCACCTCGGAGAAACTGAGCAGGTTTTCCAATTCCAGGGCTTCGATCAGGTCCAGGTTGAAGGCGGCGCCGTGGTCGTCGATCGCCACCATGCGGTAGCGCTCCTGCAGCTGTTTGATGATGGCCTTCATTTTCCCCATATCGCCCTCGTTGCGGAAGACCCCCATGTACTTGGTCATGTTCACCTGCAATTCCTCGCGGATGGGGGCGTGCTTTTCCTTGCCCGGCGCCTGCTTCAGGCGGTCGATCTTGGCCTGGGCCTTGGCCAGGGGTTCGGCCGGCAGATCGCTGTAGGCGTTCTCCCGGCAGCACTCGCCCATGCGGATGCCGGCGATGCGGCCAAAGGTGGCGGCGTCCTGGAGCGAGTTGCAGCCCAGGCGGTTGGCGCCGTGCAGCGAAAGGCAGGACGCTTCCCCGGCCGTGTATAGGCCCCTGACCACCGTGCCCTTGGCGTCCTTGATCACCTCGGTGCGCGCGTTGGCCGGGATGCCGCCCATCGAGTAGTGGGCGGTGGGCTGGATCGGCACCGGTTCCTTGACGGCGTCGACCTTGAGGTAGTTCAGGGCCAGGTCGTAGATCTGCGGCAGGCGCTGCAGGATCTTCTCCTTGCCCAGATGGCGCAGGTCGAGGTAGACGTAATCCTTGCCGCCGATGCCGCGGCCCTCGTTGATCTCGGTCTGCTCGGAGCGGGAGACGATGTCGCGCGGCGCCAGTTCCATCTTGCTGGCCGCGTATTTTTTCATGAAACGCTCGCCCTGGTCGTTGACGATGTAGGCCCCTTCGCCGCGGGCGGCCTCGGAAAGAAGGATGCCGTGCTTGTACAGCCCGGTGGGGTGGAACTGGACGAACTCCATGTCCTCGAGCGGCAGGCCCGCTTCGAGCACCAGGCCGACGCCGTCGCCGGTGTTGGCGTGCGCGTTGGACGTCACCTTCCAGGCCCGGCCGTAGCCGCCGGTGGCCAGCAGGACCGCGCGGGCGTGGAAAATATGGAGGCCGCCGGCGCGTATGTCCCAGGCCACCAGGCCGCGCGCCACGTCGTTCTCGAGCAGCAGCGAAAGGACCTGGAACTCGTTGAAGAAAAACACGTTGTGCTTCAGGCACTGCTCATACAGGGTGTGCAGCAGGACATGGCCGGTGACGTCCTGGGCGAAACAGGCGCGCGGCGACGAATGGCCGCCGAAAGCCCGCTGGTTGATCCGCCCGTCCTCGGTGCGCGAGAAGGGAACGCCCATGTGCTCGAACTCGTAAACGGTCTTGATGGCCTCGTTGACAAAGAGCTCGATGATGTCCTGGTCGGCCAGGTAGTCGCTGCCCTTGATGGTGTCGAACATGTGCATCTGCGGCGAATCCTCGGCCGCGTTGGCCAGGGCGGCGGCAATGCCCCCCTGGGCGCCGCCCGAATGCGAACGGGTCGGGTAGACCTTGCTGATCACCGCCGCCGTCAATCCGCTCTTGGCGACTTCCAGCGCGGCCCTAAGCCCGGCCAACCCGGCCCCGACGATCACGGCGTCGATCTTGTGATAATTTCTTGCTTCGTCGATTTTCATGGTGTCACTCCTAGGCGATCGTGTGGGTATATAGCTTGATGATGGTCAGGGTGCCGACGAAAAGCAACACGATCCCGACCGTCAGCAGCAGGCTGTACCAGACCAAGCGCCAGTACCTGTTCGTCGTGTAATCTTCCAGGACCGACCAGACCCCGTTCAGTCCGTGATACAGGGCGGTGATCAGGAAGGCGAACTGCAGCAGCGGGAACCACCAGTTGCCGACCTTGGACATAACCCAATGGTAGCTGACCGGCTTGCCCTTACCCAGGAAATGGTAAGTCACGAAATGGAGCATCATCAAGACGAAAAGGATGACAGCCGAAATACGCTGCAGCAGCCAGGGGAATGAACCCGAACGCGACGTTTGTTTAAAATTCTTGTTCATCAGGGTCTCCTCAGAACACGTGCGACAGGATCATATACGATCCCAGCGCCCACAGGACGAAGGCTATGGCGATCAGCAGGATGAACCACTTCTTCTGCGCCAGCGAGCCCTTGAAGAAATCGACGATGACGATGCGTAACCCATTGAAGGCATGGAAGAGAATGACCCCCCACAGGCCGACTTCCAGCAGCTTGAACAAGGGGCTGCTCAAGAAGATCATGACCTGGTTGAAGGTCTTCTCGCCGTAGGTCAGGCTGTTGATCACCCAGATATGCAACGAGAGGTAAAAGATCAACGCCAGGCCGGCCAGCCGGTGCAGGAGCCAGGCCCAGGTGCCGATGAAATTGTAGTACGTGAAATCATAAAACCGCGTTCTTTTGTACAAGCTTCGCCTCCATAAAAAAAAATGTCAGGCGCTATTTTAATATTTTTCCCAAACAACTTCAATAACATATTTGACTTT
>JAPKZL010000106.1 GCA_026393795.1 Candidatus Aminicenantes bacterium
GCGCAGCGAGCCACTGGGCAATATTTTTAAAACCGCTTCGCAGGTTGCCGAGAAATTCAGAAAAAAGGATTTTCTTGCCGGGGTCGACCTCTCGTTGCGCCTGAACCGGCCCGAATATCAAGTCAGGATCGACCGCCAGAAAGCCATGGATCTCGGGCTTAACCTCAGCGATATCGGGACAGTTGTGAAAACAATGGTTTCTGGCAATGTTCCTTCCTTTTTCAAGGAAGGAGCTTACTATTATCCCATTCGGGTCATGATGAGTGAAAAGGAGATTCGCGGCCAATACGACCTGGAGAACATTTACCTTTTTACGCCCAAAAGCGCCGCGGTGCCGCTGAACGCCGTAGCCCGGGTGGTGCAAACGGTCAGTCCTTTGCAGATCGACCGCAAAGACCAGATGCGCATGATCAAAGTCACGGCCAACGTTCAGGACAAAAGTGTGGGCGAAGCAACGGATTTGCTCAAGTCCGAATTGGCCGCCTTCATCTTGCCGGCAGGGTATCGCTTGAACTATGGCGGGCAATCGCAAATGCTGGGCGAAAACTCGCGGCAAATGGTATGGATTGTGATTCTGGCGTTATTTCTCGGCTATGTGGTTATGGTCCTCTACTTCGAAAGCTTTTTGAAGCCCCTGATCATCATTGTCCGTATCCCGCTTTCTCTGGCCGGGATGACCTTTGCCCTTTATCTCACCGGCACTCCTCTCAGCGTCACCGCCATGATCGGCGTTATCATGCTTTCCGGCATGGAAATAAACAATGGCGTGCTTTTGCTTACTTTTATTGATGAACTGTCGGCTGCAGGCGAAACAACCTGGAATGCCGTCACCAAGGCGGCGCTGGTTCGATTTCGGCCCATATTGATCACCGATGTGAACAGCATCGCCGGCCTGCTTCCCCTGGCTTTTATGTGGGGGGACGGCACGGAGTTGCTGAAACCCATGGCGGTTGTGGTCATAGGCGGGTTGATCTTCGGCATGTTAATGGTATTCATTTTCCTGCCAGTGCTGTACATGATCGTATACGGGGGCAGGGACAATAAACACCAGGTTGAAAAAACCGAAGCACCTCAGTTGGGAAGCAAGATTTGAGGAGGGATGTGAAATATGGGATCAACGATCTTTGATTTAAACAAAATGCAGGTTTTTCCGTTCTCTGAAAGAGATAAAAACGTCTTTTTCAGCGGCGCCGGCTTCAAAACCAGGATCATCGTCCTGCCCGCGGGCGGGAGTATGCCCGAATGTCCAATGTCCACGGTTGTGATATTTTACGTTGTCAGCGGCGACGTCTTAGTCACGGTTGATGGCGAAGCCAGGCAACTTAGCGCGGGGCATTGTTTGATCGGCGAACCGGGCCGCTATTCCATGCGAACCACTCCTGGGGTTAGAATGCTGGGAGTACAGATCGGCGCCGGCCGGACAAGCGAAAAAAAATGATCGGGCTTGCAGTGGCAACCGCGACCGTACTGGTCCTGTCGTTTTTGGCCGATCGTGGCAGGACTTTAGCCGGGTTGAAAAAAGGGGCCAAGATGTTCCTGAACATCCTCCCGGCCCTGCTCAATGTTTTGATCCTGGTCAGCGTTTTCCTCTTCCTTGTCCCGC
>JAPKZL010000107.1 GCA_026393795.1 Candidatus Aminicenantes bacterium
GTGCGGCGACCACCGCGAACTGCTCAAAAAAAGGGGGCTTTACTACTCGCTCTACAATTTGCAATTCCCGGAAATGAATATTATAATGTGACCCATGAACAGCATGACCGGATTTGCCCAGGGGAGGTTCAATTTCAGGGATTTCTCGCTGTTCGTCTCCTTCAAGTCCTACAACAACCGCTACCTGGAGATCGCCTTCAAGGGCAGCGGCATCTCCGCCGCCAGCGAAAAAATGATCAAGGAGATGCTGAAGGCCAAGCTGCAGCGCGGCAAGGTCGAGATCGTCTTCGACCTGTTCCTGAACAACCAAAAAAACTGGGACGTGCAGCTGAACGCCGCCCTGCTTGAAAAAATTCTCAAGCAGGTCATGCCATTGCAAAAGAAATTCGGCCCGGGCTTGAGCCTGTCACTGGATGGGCTGCTCAAGCTGCCGATGGTCTTCCGCCTCGACAACGACCTGGAGCGCCTCGGCCGCAAGGACCAGGCCGACATCAAGCGCTCGCTGTCCAAGGTCTTCGGCAATTTCCTGAAGAGCCGCAGCCAGGAGGGAGAGTTCATCGGCCGCGACCTGCACGACAGCATCGCCCTGATCGAAAGCCACATGCGCGTCATCGGCGCCAGGGAAAAGGATTTCGAGCGGGACATGTTCATCAGCTACAAGAAGAAAATTGCCCGCTTCGTCAAGGGCATGGCGATTGATGAGAAAAGGATCGCCCAGGAAGCGGCCATCAGCGCCGAAAAAGGCTCCATCGCCGAGGAGATCAACCGCCTGAAAACCCACGGCCAGAGGCTGAAAAGCCTGCTCAAGGACAAAGCGCACGACACCGTCGGCCGCGAAGCCGATTTCCTGTCGCAGGAAATGCTGCGCGAAACGCACACCATAGCCGCCAAGACCAGCTGCCTGGACATCCACCAGCACATTCTGATCATCCGCCGTGAAATCGAGAAGATCAGGCAGCAGGTTCAGAACATCGAATAACGCCCCGCATGCGCCACCTGGTCATCGTCTCGGGTCCGTCGGGTTCGGGCAAGTCGACCCTGATCCAGCGGCTGCTCGCCGCCTGTCCCGAGCTGCATTTCTCGGTCTCGCACACCACCCGGCCGGCGCGGGAAAACGAGGTCGACGGCCGCGATTACCATTTCGTCAGCCGCCCCGTTTTCCTGAAAATGAGGGGCCGGCGCGAGTTCGCCGAGTGGGCCGAAGTGCACGGCCAGCTCTACGGCACCAGCTGGCTCGAGCTGCGCCGCAAATCGGGACGGGGCCGGACGCTGGTCCTGGACATCGACGTCCAGGGGGCGCGCCGCATCAAGCGCCGTTACCCCGAAACCATGGCCGTTTTCGTGATCCCGCCCTCCCTGGCCGAGTTGAAGCGGCGGCTGCGCCGGCGCGAAAAGAAATGGAGCCCGGAAGCCGAGCAGCGGCTGCAGAAAGCCCTGAACGAAATGGCCGCCTACGAATTGTACGACTACCTGATCGTCAACCATGAACTGAAAAAGGCATCCGCCGAACTGCGCTGCCTGCTGGCCGCCTTCGGCCGGCAAATGGCCCGCAACGGGGATAAAATTGAAAAAATGATCCGAGGCCGAAAATGAAGCTTGTTCTGGGCGTCAGCGGTTCGATCGGCGCCTACAAAGCGGTCGACATCATGCGTTTGTTTCAAAAAGAGGGCCACGCCGTCTCGGTGGTCATGACCCGAGCGGCGACGAAAATCATCGCGCCGCTGACATTCGCCACCTTCGCCCCGGGAAAAGTGTTCGTCGAACTGTTCGCCGACAACCAGGATCCCCTGCTGCACATCAACCTGAGCAAGGAGAACGACCTGCTGCTGGTGGCGCCGGCCACCGCCGACATCATCGGCAAGATGGCCAACGGCATCGCCGACGACCTCCTGTCCACCTTGTTCTGCGCCTTTTACCGCAAGGTGGTGGTGGCCCCGGCCATGAACCCGCGCATGCTGGAAAATCCCGCGGTCAGGGACAACATCGGCCGGCTGAAAAGCCGGGGCGTCGAAATCATCGAACCGGTCGAGGGGCTGCTGGCCAACCGCGAGACCGGCAAAGGGAGGCTGCCCGCCCCCGAAGACATTTACCGCCGCTGCCTGGATGCCGTTGCCGTTTAATAAAATAATCATCGCTTCCGGCCCCACCCTGGAGCCGATCGACCCGGTGCGCTTCATTTCCAACCGCTCATCGGGGAAGACCGGCTTCCACCTGGCCATGGAGGCCAAAGCCAGGAATATCGGGCCGGTCGTCTTCATCACCGGACCGACCTGCTTCCTGCCGGCGGGAGTCGAGCTGATCCAAGTGGAGACGGCCCAGGAGATGCAAGCCGCCATCGACGGCCATTTCCGCTCATCCGAGGTGGTCATCATGGCGGCGGCGGTCAGCGACTACCGCAGCCGAAAATATTACACCGACAAGCTAAAAAAAGACGGGGAAAAGATCGTCCTGGAACTGGTCAGAACCCCCGATATCCTCCTCGACCTGGGCCGGCGCAAGCGCAAAAACCAGCTCCTGGTCGGTTTTGCCGCCGAGACCGAGGATATTTTCGTCAATGCCCAGAAAAAACTGCTGGCCAAGAACCTTGACCTGCTGGTCCTGAACGAGATCTCGGACAGCAACCCGGCTTTCGGCAGCGATGAGAACCAGGTTTATTTGCTGCGCCGGGACGGCATCCGCAAGATTGAAAAAACAAAAAAGTCCCGCGTCGCCGCCTTCATCTGGGACGAAGTCCTCGACCTGGCCGGACATACCCAGGGCGCGGCGAAGATCCGATGAGCGAATTGAAGGAAATATTGAAGTTCTACCAGGAAATGGGGGCTGAATTCCTCCATATGCCGGTGAGCGACCCGCGCGCCGACCTGGCCGCTTTGAACTGCGATATCCTGCAATGCCAACACTGCCGCCTCCATCAGAGCAAGACCCACTATGTCCCCGGCGAGGGCTCCAGCCGTCCCGATATTTTTTTCATCGGCGAAGGGCCGGGCCAGACCGAGGACCAGTTCGGCCGCCCCTTCATCGGCAACGCCGGGCAGCTGCTGGACAAGATCATCCAGAAGATGGGCTACCGCCGCGAAGACGTATTCATCGGCAACGTGGTGAAGTGCCGGCCGCCGAACAACCGCGAACCGCTGGCCGACGAGGTCGAAGCCTGCCTCCCCTTCCTGCGCCGGCAGATCGAGCTGCTGAAGCCGAAGATCATCGTCTGCCTGGGCAGGGTCGCATTGAACAACCTGCTCGGCACCAGTCACAGCATGGGCCGCATCCGCGGCCAGCTGTTGCGCTTCAACGGCATCCCCCTGATCCCCACCTACCATCCCTCCTTCATCCTGCATAAAAAGGAGAAGGAGGAGATATCTCAGGCCAAGCGCGAAGTCTGGGAGGACATGCAGAAAGCGCTGGCCGTTATCTCCGGGCAACGGCCTTGAAAATCAGCGTCGCGCTCTCCTGCAACGTCCTTGAAGCGCTGACCTACGGAAACGGCTCGGCCGGGCTGCGGGTCGGAATGCGGGTGCTGGTGCCTCTGGGGAGCCGGATCGTTTCCGGCTGGGTGCTCGGCCTGGATTCCGCCTACCCGGGCAAAGTAAAAAACATCATCGGCGTCATCGACGATCCCTTCCGCCCCGACGCCGAGTTCCTGAAATTCGCCAAGCGCAGCGCCAGGGCCTATTTTGCCTCGCCCGGGATCGTGCTGGACCACGCGCTGCCGCCAAGCAAAAAAAACCTGAAAAAGCTCCTGCTGGAAAAGGACGGGCAGGTCAGGAAGATCGGCGATTTTCAGCCGGCGCAGCTGGCCCGTCTGGGCTCGGCGCAGCCCCTGCGCTTTTTTTTCAAGGAGAGGAAAACCGCGCCGTCAGCAGAAGCAGAAGCCGGTGCCGCCTCCCCGTCCGGGGGGGCGCCGGCGCTGCCGTTGGACCGTCTCCTCCTCGGCCCCGGCGGCCGCGAGAGCGAGTACCTGGAAAGCTGCCGCGCGGTCCTGGCCTCCGGCCGGAGCGTCCTGCTGCTCGTCCCCGACAATGCCACCGCCCGCTATTGGCAAAACGTCTGGCCGGAACTGGACATCTACAATTCGGAGACCCGGCCCGCGGCCCGGGAGGAGATCTGGGCCCGCTACCAGCAGGGGAATAGCGGCATCGTCTGCGGCGGCCTGTCGGCCGCCATGTTTCCGATGAGTAACCTGGGGCTGCTGATCATCGACCGGGCGACGTCGTCCCTCTACCAGCGCACTTTTCATTCGCCCTTCAAAAGCGACCACCTGGGCCGCATCCGCGCCCAGGTCGGGGGCATCCCCATCCTGCAGGGGGCCGCGGCCCATTCCTGCGCCACCTACCAGCAGCGGGGTTCGCTGCCGGTGACTGACCGGCGCCGCGATACCGGCGCCTTGCTGCAGGTGCACATGCTCAAAGGCAGGGATAGGGGCATACCGGCTGACCTGGTCCAATTGATCAGCCAGAATTATTTGCAGGCAAAGAAAACCCTGGTCCTGGTCAACAAGATCCAGCCGTCGCTCAACCTTTTTTGCGCCGCCTGCGCCAAAGTCGTAACCTGCCCCAATTGCGGCGGCATCCTGCAGGTGGACGACGCACAGGCCGCCGCTTGCCGAAGCTGCAGCTTCAGCCAGGAAAAACTGGCCGCCTGCCCGCGCTGCCGCAAGGAGCTGACCATGCTCCACGACATCAGCCTGGATTCGCTGGCCCGGGCCGTCGAGCGCGTCGTCGGCGAGAACGCGGTCCTGACCCTGCGCGCCGCCGACTTGAAGGAGTTAAAGGCAGTCGCGCCGGCTCTCGCGGCCAGTGCCGTCGTCATCGCCACTCCGGCCGCCTTGAACCCGTTTTTCAGGGAAAAATTCTCCGCCGCCGTCTACGTCAAGCCCGAATCGTTTTTCGGCATGGACGAATTCAATTCGGCGGAAATGATCTTCGCCACCGCCGCCGAAATCATGGAAACCCTGGCCCCGGGAAGCGTGTTGCACGTCTTCTCGGTCTTTCACTTTCATTATGCGCTGCAGTTCCTCCTCGACGAAAACCGCTTTTTCGAGCGTGAATTGAAGTACCGGCAGTGGTTCATGCTGCCGCCTTTCAGCGACGTGTACAAGCTGGAGATCCGCAACAGCGGCTTGCGGGCGCTGGCAGCCGACATGCGCGGCCTGTATGCGCAGCACAAGCTCGGCTTAATGATTAAAAAAATCTACCTGGTCTCGCGCCGGCCGCAGCGGGGCTCGTTTCTCGGCGTCCTCGAGCTGCACTCAGGCGCGGAAAAAATCATCGCCGCCGGGGTGCCGGGATTAAAAAAAAGCTCGCTCAGCCTGCTGGCGGGGTAATCCGGCCGCAACCAAAAACGACGCCGGCTGTATAATAGTAATAACGGAAAATCGAAACTGCCAAGGAGAGGTCATGAACGAACAGGCATTGGCGCTGAACGGTCTGGTCAAGGATTTCGACGGCAAGCGGGCCGTTGACCGGATCTCCTTCACGGCCCGCAAGGGCGAGATCCTGGGGCTGCTGGGGCCCAACGGGGCCGGCAAAACCACCACCATCCGCATGATCATGAACATCATCGCCCCGGACCAGGGAACGATCGAGATCTTGGGACGCCCCTTCGCCGAAAAGATGAAGGACAAGATCGGTTACCTGCCCGAAGAGCGTGGCCTGTACCGGAAAATGAAGGTGATGGACGTTCTGGTCTACCTGGGCGAACTGAAGGGGTTGCGTCCGGAGACGATTCGCGAACGCGGACATCGCCTGCTTGAGCAGTTCGACCTGGAGCCCTATGAGCAGAAAAAGGTCGAGGAGCTTTCCAAGGGCATGGCCCAGAAGCTGCAGATCATCTCCACCATCCTGCATGAGCCGGAGCTGCTGATCCTCGA
The DNA here is from genome assembly GCA_026393795.1 of Candidatus Aminicenantes bacterium. Taxonomy (NCBI): domain Bacteria; phylum Candidatus Aminicenantota; species Candidatus Aminicenantota bacterium. The sequence goes on from JAPKZL010000107.1 coordinate 5,867, forward strand.
CGAGCCTTTTTCCGGCCTGGACCCGCTCAACATCGAGCTGGTCACGCGCATCCTGCTGGAAAAGAAGAAGGACGGAGTTTCGATCATCCTTTCCACCCACCTGATGGAATACGCCGAAAAACTGGTCGACTCCGTGGTCATGATCGACCAGGGGCGCAAGGTTTTGGACGGGAAATTGGCCCAAATCAAGTCGCAGTACGGCACCAAGTTCATCCGCATCGAATACGATGGCGACAGCGCCTTCATGCCGGGATTGAAATACGTCAAGAGCTTCAGGGATTACGGCCGGACGATGGAAATCGAGCTCGTCGACCTGGCCCACAAGAACCGCCTGCTCGAGGAGCTGAGCAAGCGCGTCAGCCTCAACGCTTTCCAGCTGACCGAACCGTCGCTGCAGCATATCTTCGTCCGCAAAGTCAACGAAGGAGCCCGCTCATGAAGCTCATCGCCATCATCAAGAAGGAATACCGCGAGATCGTCCGGAAGAAATCGTTCATCATCTCGACGGTGCTCACGCCGCTGATCATGGCCGCATTCATGTTCCTGCCGGTGCTGCTGATGAAAGTCGGCAAGGGCGAAAAAACCATCCGCGTCGCCGATTACTCAGGCTTCATCTACGAAAAGATGCTGCAAAACGGCAAGGCGGCCGGCAGCGAAAAGACGGCTTCCGCCAAGAGCAAGGCCGGCATCCGGCGCAACATGTTCGACGACGAAAACGACGGCGGAGCGAGCCAGCTGAAATTCGAAAAAATAAACACGGCCGGGCAGTCGCCCGCTACGCTGGTCGAGCGGAACATCAAGGCCATCCGCGCCAAGAAAATCGACGGCTTCCTGCTCATTCCGGCCGCCATTCAGAAGGAGAGGAAATTGTTCTACTACTCCGGCAACATATCGGACTTCGACACCAACAAGACCATCCAAACGGTGGTGCGCACGGTGGTGTCGCGACAGGTCCTGATCGAAAAGCAGATCAACCCCGAAATCGTCGACGAAGCCACCCGCGACGTCGAATTCGAGACCATCAAGGTGAAAAAGGAGGGGACGAGCAAGTCGAGCGCCGGCATCGAGTACATGATGTCGCTGTTCATGCTGGCCATCCTCTTCTCCATCCTGATGGGCTACGGGCAGCTGATCATGCGCGGCGTGCTCGAGGAGAAAAGCAGCCGCATCATCGAGGTGCTGATCTCCTCCACCGACACCCAGCACATCTTTTACGGCAAGATCATCGGCATCGGCCTGGCCGGCCTGACCCAGGTGGCCATCTGGTTCTTGCTCGCCATGGCCATGGTGGGAAAGTTTTCCCTGGGCCTGAGCAGCGGCATTATGAGTTTCTTGACCCTGGAGATCGGCCTGTACTTCGTCATTTTTTTTCTGCTCGGCTTTTTCATGTACGCCATCCTTTTCTCCATCGTCGGCGCCGCGGTCAACACCGACCAGGAAGCCCAGCAATTCGCCGCCCCGATATCCTACCTGCTGATCATCCCCTTCGTCATGGGCATCATGGTCACCCAGAGCCCGAATTCGTCGCTGGCCCTGATCTCCTCGTTCATTCCCCTGTTCACCCCCACCCTGATGTTCATGCGCATCACCGTCTCCCCGCCACCGCTGGCGCAGATTTTGGCGGCCATCTCGCTGAGCCTGGCCTTCATCGCCTTCCTGGCCTGGCTGGGGGCGAAGATCTTCCGCGTCGGTATCCTGATGTACGGCAAAAAGCCCACCCTCGGCGAGATGCTGCGCTGGATCCGCTACAAGTAGCCAATTTGGAAATTCCCTGTTTTCGGTTATAATCAAAAATGTGGAAAGCAACGGCGCGCAAAGGGAAAAGATTAGTTTTCTGAAATATGTCGGCCCCGGTTTTTTGGTAACGGTCGGGTTTATCGATCCGGGCAACTGGGCGGCCAATATGGCCACCGGCTCGCGCTTCGGCTATTCGCTGCTCTGGGTGGTAACGCTTTCCACCATTTTGCTGATCATCCTGCAGCACAACGCCGCCCACCTGGGCATCGCCAGTGGGCTCTGTCTTTCCGAGGCGGCCAGCACGTATTTCAAGCCATGGCTCAGCCGCAGCCTACTGGCCAGCGCCCTGGCCGCCGCGATGGCCACGGCCCTGGCCGAGATACTGGGCCTGGCCATCGGTGTGCACATGCTGTTCCGGTTGCCCCTCCCGGTCGGCGCCCTGCTGGGCACAGGGTTCAGCATTTTCATGCTGCTTGCCAACCAGTACCGCCGTTTGGAAAAATGGATTATAGCGTTCGTTTCCCTGATCGCTTTCTCTTTTATTTTCGAACTGCTGCTGGTCAAGGTGCAGTGGCCCGAGGCCCTGCGTCACTGGTTCGTGCCGGCCCTGCCCCGCCATTCGCTGCCGCTGCTGATGAGCGTTTTGGGAGCCGTGGTCATGCCCCATAACCTTTTCCTGCACTCGGAAATCATCCAGAGCCGGCAGTGGAACCTGCAGGAGGAGCGAGTCATCAAGAAACAATTGCGTTTTGAATTCATGGATACGCTGGCCGGCATGCTGGCCGGCTGGGTGATCAACAGCGCCATGATCATCATCGCCGCCGCCGTCTTTTTCAGCCAGAAGCTGCCGGTCAGCGAGCTGCCCCAGGCCCAGGCCACGTTGAAACCGCTGCTCGGACCGGCCGCCGCCGTTGTGTTCGCCCTGGCCCTGGTGTTTTCGGGTTTTTCCTCCGCCGTCACCGCGGCCATGGCCGGCGGCACCATATTCGCCGGCATTTTCAGGAAACCCTTCGCCCTGGCCGACCCGCAGACGCGCCGGGGAATATTCCTGACCATGGGCGGCGCCCTGCTGGTTGTTTTTTTTCTGAAAAATCCCTTTCAGGGGCTGATCTGGAGCCAGATCCTGCTGAGCCTGCAGTTGCCCTGGACGATTTTCCCGCTTATATTATTAACTTCTTCAAAAAAAGTCATGGGCAAATACGCCAATAGCCCGCTCAATAAAGCGGTTTTGCTGGCGGTTACGGTTGTCGTGACCGCCTTGAACATCATGCTCCTGCTGGAATTGGTCTTTTCCGCCGGCAACTGATCGCCGCCGCGTGTCTTGGTACGAAGCAGGAGATGATTGATTTTTTTTTAGAATATTGCTGTTTCTTCGAAAATCCGGATCCCCCTAAATCCCCCCTTGCTAAGGGGAAACGCCATAAATTAGGGACGGAGGGTTAATATTTGACTTTTTTTGCATCGGGAAAAATAGTCAAAAATTAAAGTACCGTTCCCAATTCCGTCCGCAATCTTCCCAGCTGTCCCGATCCCCCCTCTATCCCCCCTTGCTAAGGGGGGACAAGAGAGCAGAAGAACGGTATTGTGGCTTGCGTTAAGGGTTTCCTTTATTCTTACCCCCCTTACCAAGGGGGGTGGCTCCCTTGGAGCCGGGGGGATAATTTTTCGTTGATGCCGTATGGAAAAGCAAGCTCGAATTGGGGACGGAGGTTAAAACTAGTAAACTCCACCTCATTGCTGGACAAATACAAGAATTATCTTACCGTCCCTAATTTCTACGGCCAAGCCAGGATATTTTTTTTAATCGCCACGGTAACGCAAACATAGAGATATTCAAGATAAAAGCAGAATAAATGTAAACCAGCGTAGGGGTTCAATACGAGATTCCGGCAGCTCATATTGAACCCCTACCGCACATTAAACCCATACCCGATATGGAACCCCTGCTTGACAAACATCACGGCTTCACATAATATTGTGATTGGTAATCACAGACATTTCGTAATTGTTTGTGAATGGCAGGCGAAGAATGGATAATGCGGCTTTGAAGAGGATCATCGTTGATCAACGGGAGGAAATTGATCAGTTGCTGCATGGCGAGAAAATCGTCACCCGCGAACTGAACATCCTCCCATCCTTAAGCCACCCCAACGCGGTCATGATCACCGGCCCCCGCCGGGTGGGCAAATCTTTCCTTTCCTTCCTGACCCTGGGTGGCCGTTCGTTCGGCTACCTGAACTTCGACGACGAGCGCATCGCCCTGTCCGGGGAGAACTTGAACCAGGTGCTGGAATGCTTTTACGAACTGTATGGCGATCTGGACACGCTCGTCCTGGACGAAATCCAGAATATCGAAGGCTGGGAACTCTTTGTCAGCCGCCTGCGCCGCACCAAGCGGGTGATAGTCACCGGGTCGAATTCCAAACTGCTGTCCAGGGAGTTGGCGACGCGGTTGACCGGGCGCCATCTGGACCATACGTTGCTGCCCTTTTCTTTCCGCGAGCATTTGCAGATGAAGGGCATTCCGTTCGCGGCCGGGGCGACGGAATCGACGCGCCGGACGGCTGCGCTCAAGGAGGAATTGGGAATTTATCTGCGCAACGGGGGATTTCCCGAGGTACACAAATTCGGCAAGGCGATCCTGAAAACCATGTATGATGACATTATTCAAAAAGACATCATTCTGCGCCACAAAATAAGAAAAACCGCGGAATTCAAAGACATGGCCCGCTACCTTTTTTCGATCTTCGGCCGGGAATTCACCTATTCCAGGCTGAGAAATGTCATCCGCATCAGCGATATCCATACCGTTAAAAAGTTCGTGGATTACATGGCTTCGGCATATCTGCTATTCGTGATCGAGCGTTTTTCCTTCAAACTGAAGCAGCACATCATCGCTCCCAAAAAAATTTACGGCTTCGATAGCGGTCTGATCAGGGCCATCTCCTTCCAGGTTTCTGAAAACCAGGGGGCGCTCTACGAAAATACCGTGGCGGTTGAGCTTCTGCGCCAAAAATTCTATGCCAACAGCGACCTGGAAATCTATTACTGGAAAAACGTCCGCCAGCAAGAAGTCGATTTTGTCGTCAAGTCCGGAAAAAAAGTCAGGCAACTGATCCAATCCTCATATTCCCTTGGTGATTTCCAGACACGGGAAAGGGAGATCAGGGCGCTGCTCAAAGCCGCGGACGAATTGCATTGTCAGGACTTGATGATCATCACCGCCGATGAGGAAAAAACCGAAAAGCACGGCGGATACGCGATAAAAATCATCCCGCTCTGGAAATGGCTGCTCCATCCGCTTTTATAGGATTAAAATGCAGGCGAAACCATGAATCGAATATCCCGGTTTTATCAAGGCACTGGTTCGCCGCAAGGAGAAGGTTAAAGAAAAATAAAATAGTCTTATTCAGCCAGCAGGCAGGCAGCCCTAATGAGGTTGCCTCCTGTAGCGTTCAATCTGCCGTCGGGACAGATAAGCATCAGACCGGTGCCGATGTTTTGCAGTCTTGTCGATGCTTCCCATATTTCTGACATCATAACCTTCTGGATTGCAGAAGGATTGCTGTCTAGTGTTAACGCCATTGATGGGGACGGAGTTTTAATATTTGACTTTTTTTGCATTAAAAAAATAATCGAAAATTAAAGTACTGTCCCCTATTCCGTGAGCTTGTACGAGAGGGCTTCCTTGAGATCGAAAAAGTCGCTGCCGCGCGGTACGTTGCGCAAGCGAGTCAGCAGGGTCTGCGAGTCGATCAGCTGTTCGAAGGGGACGCCGACGATGGAGAAATTGTCCGAGACCGAGACCATGGAGGCGAACTGGCTGTTCTTGTACAGCTTGTACGCGCCAAAGCCGAGCATGCTAGCTAAAACCACGTCGAAGCTGATCGGCAGCGCGTTGCGCGTCTCGTAGCCGATCTGCTTGTAGATGATCTTTTTTTTGCGCCCGGTGCGGCGGCGGTAGACTTCCTCGGCAACATCGCGCAACACCCGGCCCACTTCCGCCGTTCCCAGGATGACGTTGCCGTGGCGGTCCTTCTCGGTCGGCCGGTATTTTTCCGGCAGCTTGTCGGCCAAGCCCTCGGCCACGCAGATGACCCCGTAATACTTGTCGTTCCTTTCCCGCAGCAGGATGGTGTCGACGATTTTTTCGGCCAGCTTTTCGAGGTCGAGCACCTCTTCCTCGACGTCCTCGGTGGAGACCATCTGGATCGCCTCGCCGGCGATGCCGGCGGCATAGGTCAGCCAGCCCGCCTTGCGGCCCATCAGTTCGACGATGAAATACGAGCCGGTGCTCTCGGCGTCGGCCTTGAGGTTGAGCAGCGCCTCCTGGCTGGCCTGCACGCTGCTCCAGTAGCCGAAGGTCCAGGCGATGCCGAAATAGTCGTTGTCGATGGTCTTGGGGATGTGGATCACCGGCAAGCCGAGACGGCTCAGGAAGTTGGCGGTCTTCAGGGTGTCGTCGCCGCCGATGGTGATCAGGCAGCCGATATCCAGGCTGTCAAGCGCCTCGAGGATGTTGCGCAGCCTTTTGTTCTTTTCGAGATCGTCCAGGTCGGGCGGCGACTTGATCAGGCGGCCGGGATTGGCGCGCGACGTTTTCAGAAAGACGCCGCGCTGGTTGCGGATGCGCGAGATGCTGGCGTCGAGAACCTGGTAGTGGACGTTGGGCGACAAACAATAGCGGTTCTTGCTGTCGTAATCCTCCAGGAATTCGAAGCCGAAGAAAAAGCCGATGATCGGCACCCGGGCGTTGATGAAATTCAGCGCCACCGACGAGATGACGGCATTGGCCGAGGGGGCCGGGCCGCCGGAAAACAGCATGGCCACTTTTTTGTGTTTTGTAAAGTCGAACATGTACCTGATGCTAAGCCATTTGCCCCCCCCTGTCAAGGGCGCTCCTTGCTGGCCATCGCTCTGATTTAGGTGTATAAATGGTCCATGAGCGAATTCACCGACGATCACCATTGCTTTGTCTGCGGCCAGGAGAACCCGGCCGGGCTCAAGCTCGCATTCAGCCTGAACCCGCAGAGCGGGGAGGTCGAAGCCGACGTGGTCTTCCCGTCCCATCTTCAAGGCTGGCAAGACACGGTTCACGGCGGTTTGCTGGCCACGGTCCTTGACGAATCCATGATCAAAGCCGCCGCCGCGGCCGGCCACAAGTGCGTCAGCGCCGAAATAACGGTCACCTACAAGCGGCCGGCTGCCACCGGCAAGGCTTACCGGGTGGCGGCCTGGGTAGTGGAAGCGCGGGGGCGCATCGTTCGCGCCGAAAGCCGCCTGTGCGATGGCTCGGGCCAGGTCCTGGCCCAGGCGACGGAAAAATTGTACAGGGTATGATAGTTTTGAAGGTAGGGGCGACGGCAGCACAAATCATCCGCTGATCGTGGCGGATCTGATTTGTCTGCCCTCGAAGGGGGCCGGTCGCCCCTACAGTAAGGTCTTGGCCAGTTCGAATATCTCCTGTGGCGAAATCCGCTGCAGGCAGGTGCGATGGCCGCAAACGGGGAAAACGCCGTCGCGGTAGCAGGGGGCGCACCCCAGGTCCTGCCCTTTCCAGACAGTCACGCTGTTTTCGGTCAGCGGCTTTAATTCTTCGACCGGGGTCGGGCCGAAAATGGCGATGAGCGGGGTATTCATCGTTGCCGCCAGGTGCATCAGCCCCGAATCGTTGCAGATGACCAGCCGCGCCATTTTCATGACCGCCGCCGCCTCGGCCAGGCTGGTTTTGCCGGTCAGGTCGATGACCCCGGGTTGGGCAGCGCGTATGGCGGCGGCGATGGCCGCATCGCCGCCGTTGCCCAGCAACGCGACCGCATGGCCGGCGTGAAGCAGCATCCCGGCCAGGGCGGCGAAGTTTGCCCCGTCCCAACGCCGGCTGGACATTTCCTGCTTGACGTTGACCGCCCCTCCCGGCACCAGGACGACCATGGAACGGTTCCCCGCCGCAGCCGGGAATTTTTCTGCGGCCGCCTCGGCTGCGCCTGGAGCCAGCGGGAACTCCATGGCAAAATCCATGCAAAAAACGCCGATCCGCCGCACCAGGTCGCAATAGCGGAAGATGGTGTGCCTGACCCCTTCGACCGGCACGGTTTCGCTCAGCAGGAACCGGCCGCGCCCCCGCCGGGGGGCGAAACCGATCCGCCGCTTGCATCCCGCCAGCAGCAGGATGATGCTGAAGCGCCAATCGCGTTGAAAATTAAAACCCAGGTCGAAGCGCTCGCGGCGCAGGCGCCGGGAAACCTTGAGCACCTCCGACAGCTTTTCCCAAAAACCGCCCTTGAAAATTTTCGCATCGTTTAGGAAAAAGACCTGGTCCAGGTGGGGGTTGCCCTTGACCGCGTCAGCGATGGAAGCCCCGGCCAGCAGAGCGAGGCTGTCGACCGTTGGCGCCAGTTTCAGCGCCCGCAACGCCGGCGTGGCCATCAGGAAATCGCCGATGGCCGCGATCTTGATGACCAGAACCTTCATCGGCGCAGCCCCCGCCAGTTATCGAGGAGATCGCGCAATGTCGTTTCCAGGGAAAATTCGGGCTCCAGGCCGAACTCGCCCCGGATGCGCGCCGGGTCGCCGTTGATCCGCGGATTGTCCAGCGGCCTGAATTTGCCGGCGTCCACTTCCACCCGGACCGGCTTTTTCGCCAGCGCCAGCAGGATATCGAGGATGGCCTGGATCGAATAGCTCCGGCCCGAGCACAGGTTGTACACCTCGCCGCCCCGGCCGCGGGCGCCGATCGTCTGCACGTAGCGAGCCACGTCGCGGACGTCGGAAAAATCGCGCACAGCGGCCAGGTTGCCGACGCGGATCACCGCCTCCTGCTCCCCCTTTTCGATGGCGGCGATCTGGCTGGCGAAATCGGAGGCCACGAATTTGCTGTCCTGGCCGGGGCCGGTGAAGTTGAACGCCCGGATCGTGCATGCCTGCAGGCGGTGCGATTTCCAGTACAGGTCGCCAAGCATCTCCATGGCCAGCTTGGAGAGGGCGTAGGGGTTCTGGCACTGGATGGGAGAGCGCTCGCTGATCGGGGCGGCCCCTTCGCTGCGGTAGACCTCAGCCGAGCCCATCAACACCAGCCGGGAACCGGGAACTGCGGCCAGCATGGCTTCGATCAGGTTGGAGCTCCCAAGAAAATTGACTTCATAGGTCAGAAGAGGATTCTTCCAAGCGAAGGCGACATTGGTCACCGCCGCCAGGTGGAACACGACATCGGGACGGACACGCTCGAGCAGGCGCATGACCTCGTCGCGGCAACGGATGTCCAGCTGGCAGGCGTCGACCTTGGGCCAGCTGAACCCGGGCACCTCGGTGATTCCGAAAATCTCGTTTTTTTCATCCAGCTGCAACCGCCGCAGCAGGTGGGCGGCCAGGAACCCGGAGCAGCCGGTGACCAGGACGCGGACGCGGTTTTTTTCGTTGTCTTTCATGTCCATCCTAGAAAAACGGGGTGACGGCGCCAAAGTTGCCCAGGGTGGGATAAAAGCGGTAGTCGTGGGCCAGCGAGCCGTTGAGCAGGTAGAAGCTCAGGTTGGCGTTGATGGTAATGCACTGGTAATCCATGACCGCCTTCACATAGCATCCGGTAAACTGCTTGCGGATCGAGTCGTACTCCGCTTCCAGCGCGAGGCTGAGGGGGAAATTGGCTATTTTCAGGCGCAGGTCGCCCCCCAGCAGGGACTGGACCGACGGGTGGTCGGCCGGGCCGTACGGGCTGCAGTATTTCCGGTAATAGAAGCCGCCGCTGAGCGGGGCATCCGCCTTGGCATAGTTCACGTGGAAGTTGACGTTATAGAGCCGGCGGTTGAAATCGCTCTGGTAGTGGTTGTAGGCCGCCTGGACCCCCAGGGAAAAAAATGTGCCGGGTTTGAAATCGAGCGAGGCGCCTAGCTCGGAAAAGGCGGGATACTTATCGTTGATCTTCATGCCGCGGTTTGCCGTTTCCGGGTCCAGGTAATAGCTCTGCTCGATCCTCAGCAGCAGGAGTTCCTGCGGGACCGTTTTCTCCCCGCTCTTCTTCATCAGCAGGCGCGAGACGAGCGCGAAGGTCGCCGTGGAGGAAAGGGTGTAATCGCCTGCGCCGACGCGCAAGACCCGGTCAAGGTTGGTCGCCTTGGAAGCGTAGGAGAAGGTGAGCGTGGGCTCGATCACGTGCCGGAAGCTGCGCGTGGCGCCGGAAAAGGTGCGCGAAAACGACGGCCCGCTCAGGTTGATCTGCGCCGTCTGGTACTGCACGGTCACCGGTTCATCGATGATTTCACCATTTTGTGGGTCCAGGCTGCGGGCATAGAAGGAATTCCTGGCGCCGAACGCCAGCGAGGCCTTCAGCCAGGGCGTCTGGATCAGCTCGAGCGAATAGGCGGGGTTGAAGCGCACCGTTTGCGAGGCTTCGCCGTAAACGAAGTCGGGCTGCACGTTCTGGGCCGTGCCGTTGCGAATCTGCCGGTCGTACTCAAGGGAGAAGGAGAACCGGCCGGGGATCGGGCCCAGTTTCTGCGGCTGCATCGTCAGCGCGAGCGAAGGGAGGACATCTTCCTTTTCCGATTCGCCGCTGTTGATGTTGTAGACCTCGCGGCGCGACGCCGCCAGGTTCAAAGTGAAGATGGAGACGCGGCTGGTCCAGGACAGCGAGGAGCTGAAGGTCATCAGGTTGTAGCGCTCGAACCCAGTGTCGAGGTAGCGCAGCGCCTCGGGCGTTCCCGGCAGGCGCGAACTGATGGTGAGTTGCGAATGCAGAAACGGGATATCCTGCTGATGGCTCATATCAAGGACGAAATTGTTGCCGTTGGCGCGCAAGCGGTCTATGTCTTCGCTGCTGATCGGGTTCAGCGGGTCGGCCTTCACCCCCACCCCGGGCAGCAGGTGGAAGAGGCGCATGCTGCCGCTGGCATGGCGGAAGAGGTAGCGCAGCTCCTCGCTCAGGCCCAAGCCGAGATATTGGTAGTAGTCCAGGTTGAGGGTCAGGTCCAGGTTGGGCCGCACGGCCCAGAAAAAGGAGCTCTGGACAAAAAAACCGCGCAGCGACGACGTGCCGATGGCCGGGATCAGAAAACCGCTGCTGCGGCCATCCTGCTTGAGCGGATAACGCAGGTACGGGAGGTAAAAGACAGGGATGTTCTTGATGTGGAAGACGACATCCTTCATTTCGATATATTTTTCCTTCTTGATTTTCCCGGCCCGACCGGTGATCTTCCAGCGCGGCACGATCTGGGCGCAGGCCGAAAGATCCAGGCGCTTGAAAGTCAGCGTCTGCAGATCGACCTGGGTGAGCCGGTCGGTTTCGTAGCGGAGGAAAGGGGTGATCAGGCCGTAGGTGTCGACGAGTTCGCCGGCGTGCGTTTTCAGGTTGAATTTCAGTTTTTCGCCGCTGAGCACCGAATCCTTGCCGGCCATGGTCACCCGGCCTTCGGCGAACAATTCGCCCTTTTCCTGGTCGTATTCGACGGCGTCGGCGTAAATGACATACTCCTGCCAGATGATCTCCACGTGGCCGTAGGCGCGGATGAATTTTTCGCGGATGACCTGGTTGTCGGCCCGAATCTGCGGGGAGACGCCGTCACTCTGGGCCCGCAACCGGGGAGCCGACCCGAGAAGGAGGGAGATCAAGGCAAATGACAGCGCTGTTTTTTTCATGAATATTGAAATTTAGCACATTTCCCCCAACCTTATCAAGAGAGAAATGCAAATCCCTCGATAATCCATGATTTCCCGTAGGGGTTTGATTAATCAAACCCCTACCCAAACCCTGCCATACAATGTGACCGCCAGCAATTTTTATGCTAAAATATTTGCATGAAAAAAATACGCTTTTTACTGTTGGTTCTGTTTTTCATCAGCCTGGGCGTCGCCTGCACCATCCATTTTCCCTTCGACATGCTGGACGATTACGAAGGGGTGACCGTGGTCATGAAGATCGTTCCCGATGACGCCGACGTGCTGCTCAACGGCAGGTTCATCGGCGTTGCCTACGAATTCTCGACCCCGGGGTCGGCCCTGCGCCTGGCTTCGCGGCTGAACGAACTGGTCTTCAAGAAGGAGGGATACCGCGAAGAATCGGTCGACCTGCGCACCTATGCCTCGCGCAACATCACCCTGCGCCTGAACCTGGAAGAGCGGTCCTTGAAAGCGGCACCGGAAACTCCGGCCAAAAACATCCCCGCTGAAGAAAACGACGAAGCCTACAAGGCCCAGAACGAAACTCCCCCACCCCTACCGGTTGCTGAAAAAACAGTACCGGAAAAAAACCGCTTCCTGGCAACGATTATCCTGACAGTCGCTCCGGCCGAGACCGCCCTCTACATCGACGGCAAGTTCTGGGGTGTGGCGCCTGAAACCGGAAAAATCGAAAACCTGCGCCTGGAGCCGGGGAAATACCTCTTCGAAGCTTTCAAACCCGGCTACAAGAACTACAAGAAGGAAATTTCCGTTCCCAAGCAGGAAAAGTTCTCCCTGGATATCGCCCTGCAGAAGTAGACCAGGCCGGTTGCGGCTGAAAAACCGTATTGTATACTTCTGCTCCCGTTGGGGACAGATTCCGGTATGGTTGCGTGGGAGAGGAACGCGGAAAGGCTGAATTCTCAGGAAGCCAATTCGCGGCGGGAGAAAGAGAAAAGAGCCGCACCGAAGAAGAGGGCGATCAGGCCAGACAGCACCAGGAGATGGGAAAAATCCAAGCCATTGATCAGCACCGTATTTCCGTTGTAATAGTAAAATGGGGAAAAGACCCGGTAGGGACGTAAAACCTCGACCATCGGCGCGTAGGCGTTGATCAAATAGGTGACGATGGCCAAACCGCCGCTGATGCCCACGCTGAGCTTCTTTTTCCCGCTCAGGCAGCCGATGGCCAGGGCGATGGTGAAAAATGCCATCCCCAGCAGGAAGCAGCTGAAAATCACTTCGGCCAGGCGCCAGCCGCTGACAGCGATATGAAAAATCCCCGTCCCGCCGGCCAGGCTGGTCCAGAAAACCAGCGCCAGGATGAAAAGCGCCAGGGCATGGGCCGCCGATTTTTCCATGACCACCCGTCCGCGCCTCAACTTCAGCAGCTCCCCGGCGCGGTTCATGAAAGGGTAGACATAGAGCAGATAAAGCGAAAGGGCCGCCAGGCCGATAGACCAGCCCAGCAGCGATAGCCTTTGATCGCGCAGCGTCTTGGCGAAAAGGCTAGCGAGCATGCCTGTCATCTCCGTAAAAAGCCAGGAAGACCTCTTCCAGGTCGGGTTCACGGCTGATGAAATCGTTGATCGAAAACCGGGCCGCTACTTTCAGCAGCTGATCCAGTTCGCCCTTGATCTGGCACTTCAGCCAGCGCTTGCCCGTGCCCAGCATGCGCAAATTCTCAAGGCCGGAAAATGCGCCGGCCACGTCGACGTCCTCGTTGAAATGAATCTCCACGTTGCGCATGGTCCTGGCTTTGAGGGCGGCGACGCTTTCCACGGCCACCATCCTGCCGGCGCGGATGATGCCCACCCGGTCGCAGACCCGCTCCACCTCAGGCAGGTTGTGCGAGGAAAAAAATATCGTCTGCCCGGCGGCCCTGGCTTCGCCGAGAAGGCGGTAAAACTCATGCTGCATGAGCGGATCCAGGCCGTTGGTCGGCTCGTCGAGCATGATCAGCTCGGGCTTGTGCATGAACGCCTGGATCAGTCCGATTTTCCTCTTGTTGCCCTGGGAAAGGGTGGCGACGGGCTGGGAAAGGGGGCATTGAAAGCGGGAAGCCAGCTCATCGACATAGGCCCAGTCGCCGTTGCCGCGCAAACGGCTGAAAAAGAGCAAAAGCTCGCGACCGTTCAGGTTTTCGTACAAATTCAGCTCGCCGGGCAGGAAACCCATGCGCCGGCGGATGGGGACGCCATATTTTCGCACATCGAGGCCGAAGATCTCGGCCTTGCCGGCGCTGGCGCGGATGAAATCGAGCAGCACGCGGATGGTGGTGGTCTTGCCGGCCCCGTTCGGCCCCAGGTAGCCGAATATCTCGCCGGCAAAGATTTCAATATCGACGGCGGAAATTCCCAGCCGCCGGCCATAGTTTTTCCCCAGTTTTTCGGTTTTGATTATGGCTGTTTCGTTCATGCTGCTTATTTATTCTAGCAAAAATCGACAGCGTCGGCAAATGGCCACCGGCCGCGCTCGGCTCCCCTCACTGGTATTCGGCGAGAACCTTGGGGAATTTTTCTTTTAGCCAGCGGAAGTATCCGCGAACCGTTTTCTCCCCGGCCAGCCACCAGTCGTTGGCCAGGCCGTCTCTTCTCAAGGCATGAAAAGCCTGTTGCTCGCTTGCGCTCAAGGCGGCGGGGCGGCGCCGCGCGAAAGCGCTGCCGGCCAGCGGGAAAAAGTAGTGCACATGGAAGAAAACGCGGTATTTTCTCGTCAGGCTGCGCATCAGGTTAAGCAGGTCGCGGCGATCGGCGGCCGTTTCATCCGGGAGGGCGATGATGAAATCGAGGTTGGCGGTGAAGCCCGCTTCGTTGGCCATGGCCACCGCCGCGACGACGTTATCCACCCGGTGGCCGCGGCCGATGGCCTCCAGGCGCCCGTCTCCGGCGCTCTGCGCCCCGAAGGTCAGGCGCCGGTTGGTCACGGTGCGCCGCAGCAGGCTCAAGCCGTCGTTGCTGGCCGTGTCGGGACGCAGCTCGGAAGGAAAGATACCGTACTCGATGAAGCGAAAACCGTTCTGCCGGCAAAGCTGGAGAAGTGCCGCGATGGGCTCGAGATTGGGCTGCCTTTTTTCAACCGCCCCGAATTCCAGCGCCGAGGGGGCGATGAACCCGACCCGCCCCATGCGCCGCCGGCGCAACTCATCCAGGTAGATACGGATGGAGTCCATGTGCCTGAAGCGCGGTTTCATCCCTCCCGTCTGGCAATAGCCGCATTTCCAGAAACAGCCGCGGATGATCTCCAGCGGCGGGACGGTATTGAAATAGGCCGAAACCGGTATATAGCGCTCCCAGGCCGAATCCGGATCAACGCCGGGCGCTCCTTGGCGGCCGTCATAAACAGCGGTCTGCCCGGCGGCCACGTTTCCCGCCAGCAGGTCGCGGCCGAAGCGCAGAAAGGTTTCCTCGCCCGGGCCGCGGAAAATAGCGGTGAAGCCGCAGGCCGTGGCCAGCTCCGGCTCGGCGCTGACATGGGGGCCGCCGGCCGCCAGCAGCAGCGGCGCCGCGGCCCCGGCGCGCAGGCGGGCGGTTTCTTCCGCCACCCAAGGCAGGTGCGGCGTCATGAATGAATAGATGAAGACATCCCCGGCTTCAAGGGTTCCGGTCTGGCGCCGCGTGAGCCGCCCGGGGGCTGCGTCGGCCAGGCGGATGTCGAAGCAACGGTCCAGCCCGTTTTGCTCCCAGACATTCAGCAGCAGCGGCATGGTCAGCCGGTTGCCGGGAAAGACCCTGAAAAAGACGCGCCGTTTCTTTATACCCATGCTGCTATAGGCGGCCGGCGCTCCGCCGCGGCCCCCCGGCTATTTTTTCCCCAGTTTTTTGCAGATCCCCAGCTTGAGGCGCAACTCCTTTTGCCCGTCCAGTTCCTGCCGCAGCTCCGATACCGACAGCGCCCCCTGAGGGGGTAATTTGACCTTTTTTTCGCTGGCCGCAAGCTGTTCAAGCAGATCGGCTTCACGAAAATCCTCGCCGCGCTCGAAGCTATCGATGATCAGCGTGATGCGGTCGGAGCTCACTTCCATGAAACCCTCGCCGCTGTACAGGTAGTGGCGGACGTTGTCCAGGTCGAGATAGGAGATTTCGCCCGCCTTGAGCAGCGACAGGTACGGCAAATGGTGGGACTTGACGCCGGCTTCGCCGAGGAAAGCGGGAATATACAAGTCCCTGATCGCGCTGCGCAGCGAAATTTCGCGGAACGAGATGATCTCCAGTTCTATGCTGTCGGCCATTAAAATCCCATCTTCTTGGCGTTGGCCACGGCATCCTCGATGCCGCCGCACATGTAGAACGCCTGCTCGGGCAGGGCGTCGTGCTGGCCTTCGACCAGTTCCTTGAAGCCGCGGATGGTGGCGGCCAGCTCCACGTATTTTCCCTCCATGCCGGTGAAGGGGGTGGCCACGAAAAGCGGCTGCGACAGGAATTTCTGTATTTTCCTGGCCCGGGCCACGATGACCTTGTCCTCGTCGGACAGTTCCTCCATGCCCAGGATGGCGATGATGTCCTGCAGGTCCTTGTAGCGCTGCAGCACCTCCTTCACTTTCCGGGCCACCTGGTAATGCTCGCTGCCGATGATCTTCGCGTCGAGGATGCGCGAGAACGAGGCCAACGGATCGACGGCCGGGAAGATGGCCATTTCGGTGAGCTGGCGGGAAAGGTTGGTGGTGGCGTCGAGGTGGGCAAAGGTCGTGGCCGGCGCCGGGTCGGTGTAGTCGTCGGCGGGCACGTAGATGGCCTGGACCGAGGTGATCGAACCCTTCTTGGTGGAGGTGATCCGTTCCTCCATCTCGCCCATCTCCGACGCCAGGTTCGGCTGGTAGCCGACCGCCGAGGGCATGCGCCCAAGCAGGGCCGAGACCTCGGAGCCGGCCTGAGTGAAGCGGAATATGTTGTCGATGAACAGCAGCACGTCCTGGTTTTCCTCGTCGCGGAAATATTCGGCGACGGTTAATCCCGAAAGAGCGACGCGCAGGCGGGCTCCCGGCGGCTCGGTCATCTGGCCGTAGATCAGGGCCGTTTTTTCGATGACTCCCGACTCGATCATCTCCAGCCACAGGTCGTTGCCTTCGCGGGTGCGCTCCCCCACCCCGGTGAACACCGAGAAGCCGCCGTGCTTCTTGGCCACATTGTGGATCAGCTCCTGGATGAGCACGGTCTTGCCGACGCCGGCCCCGCCGAAGAGGCCGATCTTGCCGCCCTTGAGATAGGGCTCGAGCAAATCGACCACCTTGATGCCGGTCTCAAACAATTCCAACCGCGTGTCCTGCTCGTCCAGCGGCGGCGCCGGACGGTGGATGGGATAGCGCTTTTTCTCGTTGATCGGGCCCTTGCCGTCCACCGGCTCGCCGATGACGTTGATCATCCGCCCGAGCACTTCCCGGCCGACGGGAACGGTGATCGGGCCGCCGAGGTCGCGGGCCTTCATGCCGCGCACCAGGCCGTCGGTCGGATGCATCGAGATAGTGCGCACCCGGTTCTCGCCCAGGTGGTACTGCACCTCGGTGACGATGTGGATCGGCTGCGGACTGACGAAGCCGTCGGAAACGATTTCGATAGCGTTGTAGATCTCGGGCAGTTCGCCCTTGGCGAATTCGATGTCCACGACCGGCCCGATGATCTCGATCACCTTGCCGATGTGCGCGGGAACGGTTTTTTCCTTGCTCATGCTCACTCCTAATTGTTCAGGGCTTCCGTGGCGGTTATGATTTCCAGGAGCTCCTTGGTGATCGACGCCTGCCGCATCTTGTTCAGCAGCAGGGTCAGCGAACGGATCATGTCGCTGGCGTTGCGCGTGGCCATGTCCATGGCCACCATGCGCGAGACCTGTTCCGCGGCCATCGACTGCAGCAGGACCTGATAGACGGCGGCGATGATGAAGCGCGGCAGCAATGCCAGGAAGATGGCTTCGGCGCCCGGTTCGAAGATGGCCTCGCTCTTGCTGGCCGTGGCATCGGCCTCGGCGTCGGCCTCGCCCGCCGGCGCTGGCCATTGCGACTCAATCGGCAGCAGCCGGCGGATCGTGAATTGCTGTTTGGAAGCGGAGACGAACTCCTGGAAGGCGAATTCGATCCGTTTGACCTCACCGGTCAGGTAGAGGTTCAGCAGCTCGGCCGCCAGTTTCTCGGCATCGCCGAATTGCATCCGGCTGATCATGTTGTTGTGCGCGGCCTGCAGCGGCAGGTTGCGCTTGCTGAAATAGCGGCTGGCCTTGGTTCCCACCGTGATCAGCAGGGCCGTTTCGCCGCGCTCGACCAGCTCCCGGTAATAGGCCTCGCTCTGCTTGAGCACATGGGAATTGAAGGCGCCGCACAACCCCTTGTCGCTGGCAATGACCACCAGCACGATGCTCCCCTGCTCGCGCCTGCCCAGCAGCGGCTGCCGGCCGAGTTCGATCATCGCCCCGGTCTGCCGCAGCAGCGAGGCGATCTTGTCGCGGTGCGGCCGCGACTTTTTCAGCTCGGCGGTCGCCCGGCGCAGCTTGGCGGCGGCCACGGTCTTCATGGCCCGGGTAAGCTTCTGGTTGTTCTTGACCGACTTGATGCGCCGGCGCAGGGAGATCAGGTTTCCGGCCATCAGGATTTGGCGGTTTTCTTGAACTCGGCGCAGAATTCCTTCAGCACCGCCTGCAGCTTCTGTTCCAGTTCGGATGTGATCGCCTTCTTCTCGACGATCGTTTTAAAGATATCGTTTTCCCGCGCCTGGATGAAATCGAGCATCTCGGCCTCGAACTGGCGCACGCGCTCGATCGGGCATTCGTCCAGGAAGCCGCGCGTGCCGGCGAAGATGGCCACGACCTGCTTTTCGACCGGCATGGGCTTGCCCTCATCCTTCTTGAGCAGCTCGGACAGCCTTTTGCCGCGCTCGAGCTGGGCGATGGTGATCTTGTCCAGGTCGGAGCCGAACTGGGTGAAGGCCTCCAGTTCCCGGTACTGGGCCAGGTCCATTTTCAGCGAGCCGGCCACCTGCTTCATGGCCTTTATCTGGGCGTTGCCGCCGACGCGCGACACCGAAATGCCCACGTCGATGGCCGGGCGCTGACCGGCGTTGAACAGGTCGGGCAGCAGGTAGATCTGCCCGTCGGTGATGGAGATGACGTTGGTCGGGATGTAGCCCGAGACGTCGGAAGCCTGGGTTTCGATGATCGGCAGGGCGGTCAGCGAGCCGCCCCCTTTTTCATCGTTCAACTTGGCCGCCCGTTCCAGCAGCCGCGAGTGCAGGTAGAAGACATCGCCGGGGTAGGCTTCCCGCCCTGGCGGCCGGCGCAGCAGCAGCGAGATCTCGCGGTAGGCGGCGGCGTGCTTGGACAGGTCGTCGTAGACCAGCAGCGCGTGTCGGCCGCGGTCGCGGAAATACTCGCCCATGGCGCAGCCCGAATAAGGGGCGATGTACTGCAGGGCGGCGGGGTCGGAGGCCGAGGCCACCACCACCACCGAGTATTCCATGGCCCCGGTCTCGGTCAGGGTCTTGACCACCTGGGCGACGGTCGATTGCTTCTGGCCGATGGCCACGTAGATGCAGACGACGTTTTGCCCCTTCTGGTTGATGATCGTGTCCATGGCGATGGCCGTCTTTCCCGTCTGGCGGTCGCCGATGATCAGCTCGCGCTGGCCGCGGCCGATGGGGATCATGGCGTCGATGGCCTTGATCCCGGTTTGCAGCGGCTCCTTGACCGGGCGGCGATCGATGACCCCCGGGGCCAGCGCCTCGATGGGCATGAAGGTGGTGGAGCGGATGGGGTCCTTCTCGTCCAGCGGCTCGCCCAGCGGGTTGACCACGCGGCCGATGACGCTTTCGCCGGCCGGGACGGAGATGATGCGGCCGGTGCGCTTGACGATGTCGCCTTCCTTGATCTTGTGGCTTTCGGCGAGCAGGATGGAGCCGACGTTGTCCTCCTCCAGGTTGAGGGCGATGCCGTAGATCTGGCCGGGGAACTCCAGCAGCTCGTTGTACATGACGTTGTCCAGACCGTAGATGCGGGCGATGCCGTCGCCGATGGAGACGACCACCCCGGTTTCCTCTTTCTTGAAATCAAAGCTGAAGCCTTCGATTTTCTGCCTGATCAATTCGCTGATCTCATCGACTTTGATTAGCATTTATCTTTCCCCTACGAGCGATTCACGAAGTTCCTGCAACCGGCCGGCCAGCGAATAATCGTAGCGCAGCGAGCCCCGCTGCAGGCTGATGCCGGCGATCAGGTTCGGGTCGGTCTGGAATTGCAGGCGCACCGGTTTGCGCAGCGCTTTCTGCAGGTTGGCCAGCAAGCGTTCCTTCTGCGTTGCCGCCAGCTCGACGGCCGAAAAAATAACTATTTTTTCCACCCCGTGCACGTCGCACCAGGCGTCCGGGAGCTGGCGCACTATCTCTCCCAGGAACGCGAAACGGTTCTCCTCGGCCAGGGTCTGCAGGAAACGGAAACTGTTGTCGTGCAGCTTCATCTTGGCGCGAATGATTTCCAGGGCCTTTATTTTCTCCGGCAAAGGGATTAAAAATGTCGCCATGCCGGTCTTCAGCTTGTCGTCGCCGGCCATCAGCCCGAGGACGGCGTTCAGGTCGGCGCTGATGCGCTTGAATTCGCCCTCGTCGTCGGCGCTCAGCACCACGGCCTTGGCGTAGCGTTTGACCAGGCTACTTTCCTTCATCGATCTCTCCGCAGGCGGCGATATTGCGCTCGATGATCTTCTGCTGCGTGGCCGGGTCCATGGTTTTGACGAAATCCTCCTTGAAACGAGCGATGGCCAGATCGGCGATATGGCCCTTGATCTGGCGCAGGGCGGCCTCGACCCGCAGCCGGATTTCCTCCTCGCTCAAGGCGATGATGCGCGCGGCCTCCATACGGCCGGCCGCTTCGAGGCGGGCCAGTTCCTCGCGGCCGCCGGCCTCAGCGCCGGCCTTGATCTGTTCCACTTCGGCTTTCACCTGCTGCAGGCGCTTTTCGATCTCTTCCAGGCGAACGGCCGTTTCGGCCAGGCTCTTTTCCCGCTGGTTGAAATCGTTGACGATGGCGGCGCCTCTTTCGGACAGCATCGCGATCAGCGGCTTGCGCAGCATCAGGATCAGGCCGCCGAACAGGATGGTCGAATTGAAGATCTTGCCAAGCACGCTGAACCAACTGATATGGCCGGAGGCTTCCCCGGCCTCGCCCGCGGCGGCGGCCAGCAGGACGGCCGGCAGGAACAGGACAGCCAAGACGACGGTTTTCTTCATAAATACGCTTGCTTTATTTTTTCGCTGAAAACGACGATTTGCTTTTCCAGGGCTTTTTCAACGGAAACGACCTCGGCGGTCAACTCGTCCATTTTTTTACTCAGCGTCAGCGACGCCTTCTCCTTGGCCTCGGCCAGCGAGTAGGCGCGGACACCCTCCCCTTTCGCCAGCCACTCTTCCCTGATCTGCGCCGCCTCTTTGCGGGCCTGGGCGATCTGTTTTTCAAGACTCTGCGTGTGGCTTTCCACCTGGTCCAGCATGCCCTGCAGGCGTTGGCTGTCGGCAGCGACCCGGCCTTCGCGCTCGGCGATGATTGTCCCGACCGGCTTGAAAAAAATACGCGTCAGGACCAGATAGAGCCCCCAGACCATGAAAAAGATCCAGAGCAGGGAAGAATTCAACTCTAACATAGGGGAAATGTATCATATCGGCCGGCAAAAATCAATATGTTCCAGCGGGCCCTATCAGGAAGAATGATGTGAACAAATGAAAAAAAGTAGGGGCGAAAAATTTTTCGCCCCTACCCGACGCACCTGACAAGGCTATTGACACCATCCCCGGGCTCAGGTAAGATACCCCATCAAACCACCGCTCGAATCTGAGTTGGGCATTTCAGCGATGCCGCCCCAAGAGGAGACGCCATGGAACTGATCGGCAAACTGTTTGCTTTCATCATGCATATTGACATCCACTTGAATACCCTGATCGTGACCTACCAACTCTGGACCTACCTGATCCTGTTCGCCATTATTTTCTGCGAAACCGGCCTGGTCATCACCCCCTTCCTCCCCGGCGACTCGCTGCTCTTCGCCACCGGCGCCCTGGCCGCCACAGCGGGCAGCCCGCTGAAGGTCTATTGGCTGTTCCTGGTCCTCGCCGTTGCGGCCGTGCTAGGCGACACGGTCAACTACTGGATCGGCCACGCGATTGGCCCGAAGATCTTCAGCCAGAAAAAGATCCGCTTTCTAAAAAAGGAGCACCTGGAGCGGACGCACCAGTTTTATGAAAAGCACGGCGGCATCACCATCGTCCTGGCCCGCTTCATCCCCATCATCCGCACCTTCGCCCCGTTCGTGGCCGGCATCGGCCGCATGTCCTACTGGCGCTTCATCGCCTTCAATTTTTTCGGCGGCGTGGCCTGGGTGGCGCTCTTTGTCTTCGGCGGCTATTTCTTCGGCAACCTGCCGCTGGTCAAGCGCAATTTCACCATCGTCGTCTTGGCCATTATTTTCATCTCCATCCTGCCGGGGGTGATCGAGTACGTGCGGCAGAGGCGGAACAACAAAAGAGAAAAATAACGTAGGGGCGATCCGCCGGGTCGCCCCTACCCTTTTTTATTCTTCTTTTTCTTCCAATTTGGCGATCTTGCCGCGCAGGCGCTGCAGCCGCTTTTCCAGCTCCTGCTGCAAGCTGGGAACAATTAGGGACGGTAGGTTAATTCTTATATTTGTTAATCAACGAGTGTGAAGTTTACAAGTTTTAAACTACCGTCCCCGATCTGCGCTAATTTAGTATGAAATACTGATTATCTCAGGCGGGGCGCCTGCGGGCCGGAATCCGCCAGGCCGGGCGGACCGGTTTCTTTCCCACGGCCTTGCCGATGCCGGCAGCGATTTGCTGCAGCCGGACCACGACCTCAACCTTGCGGGCAAAGGGCATCGCGGCCTGCTTGCGCCGGAACTCGCTTTTCGCCCGCACCTTGCCTGCCAGCATGACGTCCGTGGCGGCCGCCTTATTTTTCATCGTGCATCCGCTTCCATTGCAAGAATTTTTGCCGCAGACCGAACCGCTCCACCATTCTCGTTAGCTTGCTCTGGTCGATCTTGGTTTCTTCCATCATCTTGAAAAACCGCTCGCGGTCTTTGGCCCGCCCGGTTTGCACCATGACGGCCGCCAGGTGCTCCGCGGTCATGACCCGGGTAGCGGTTCCCTGATAGACGATCTCCCGCGCTTCGCTGACGGCCTCCTGCAGCAGCTCATTGTATGCCGGTAGGAACTGGACCGGGATCCCCTCGATGATGATTTGTTCTAGCTGCGGTCGGTAGCCCTTTTTTTTCAGGAAGCGATAGATGGCTTCCAGAGGCTGCAGGCCGGACTGATCGTCGGCGACAATGAAGACGTCCAAATCATAGGTGAGGAAAGGTTCGACATAAAAAACCGCTCCCATGCCGCCGCCGATGGCATAATCAGCGATAAAACCCTGCTTTTTCAGGTCATTCAGCACGGCCAGCGTCTTCTTCATTGCTGAAACAATAGCAGAAAAGCGGTTGTTTGGCAATCGCCACTTTTACACATGACAGATTACCCATATCCTTTTTTATTCTTCCTTTTCCTCCAGCTTGGCGATCTTGCCGCGCAGGCGCTGCAGCCGCTTTTCCAGCTCCTGCTGCTGGCTCGGGCTGAGGCGGACGTTTTCCAGGGCCTTTTCCACGATCTCGACCGCCTGGTAGTAATTACGCTCGCGGTGTTCGTAATGGACCGAGATCTCGCGCAAGGCCTGGAGGTCGTTGGCGGAGGAGAGGATCTCCCAAAGTTGCAGGGCTTCCGTGTACAGTTTTTTCTTCTTCAGCAGCACCGACAGCCGGCGTACCGCCTGGATCTGCACATCGGCTCGTCCGCCGACATCCCTGGCGATCTGGTAGAAGGCCTCGGCCCTTTCCAGTAGCCCCGCCCTTTCGCAGAGCCGGCCGAGGCCGAGGATCTCGCCGCCGTCGTTGGTGAGCGAGTGGTCGTCCAGGTAGAGCGCGCCCAGCAGCACCACGGCCGCCAAGCCGACCAGGTCCATGGCGTTGTGCTCGACGACCGGTTCGATGGCGGCGAGATCGCCGCTGCGCAGGAAGCTGAAATACAGGGCCGGGATGGCGCTGGCCTCGATATCGTCGGAGCGGGAAAGGCCCAGCAGCATCTCGCCCAAAAAACCCAGCTTGCGCGAATCGAAGGTGTTCTTCCAGATGGTGCGGGCCGGGAAAAGAAAATCGAGATGCGGCAGCCGCAGCAGCGGCAAGCGCCGGCGCTGCAGGATGTAGCGGGTTTCAAGCAAAGGGAAATCGAAGGCCTTGCCGTTGAAGGTCACGGTGAAAGAATAATTGCCGGCGGCCAGGAAATCGTCGACCGCGGCCAGGAATTCCCCTTCCTTGTCCAGGTCCTGGAGGAGGAATATCTTTACCTGGAAGGACGTCGCGCTGAAAAAACCGAAACCGAGCATGAAGGGGATGGTTCCGGTTCCTCCGGCCAGGCCGGTCGTTTCGCTGTCGAAAAAAAGGGCCCGGCGCGGATCAAGGCCGGCGAAAGCCTCGCTGCCGGCGACGACCGCCAGCGTTTCCGCCTTCAGGTCGAACCACTTGCCCAGACGCACCTTGCCGTAGCGCCCGTCCAGGGAGTAGAAAAAATCCTTGACCAGGAAAGGTTCCCGGGCCGCGACACGGTGGGGGGCGGTGCCGGGGGCAATCCCCCCCCCACCAGGGATTATGGCCCGCTGGCGCAGGTTCTGCTGGACAAGCTTCTCGAGCTTTTCCTTGGTGCTCAGCCTCTCGTCGGCATCCAGGCCGGACCATTTTTTCTGGATGTTTTTGCGATCGATTTCCTTCAGCCGCTCCTGCAATTTTCTCATGCTCAATTGTTGAGGTAGCCCAGGGCTTTCAGTTTTTCCATCAATTCCGGGTCGAGCCGATGGATGTTTTTTTTCAGGGCCTTGAGCCGGAGGATGTAATTGGCCAGCATTTTTCTATAGCGCGACTGGAAAGCCATAGGCGGGAAATAGGGCTTGTCCGGCCCCATGGGGGTATCGGCCAGGGCGAACCATTCGTCACTGCTCGGGCACGGCTGCGGCGAAATCCCCTTTGCCGCAGTCAGCGGCGGCAAAAAATTGTGGATGTACTGATGCTGGTTGCGGACAAAGGAAACCTTCCCGAACAGGCCGCTATGGAAAGGGCTCACCGGCAGCGACAGCTCCAACATCCGCTGCGCATCGGTGCGGACATCGTTGCCCGAATGGCCGGCATCATCGGCCAAACCGTATGGCGCCTTGATCAGGCCGGGGATATCGCTTATGCAAACCAGCTGGCCACGGATCTCACCGTTCTTTTGCCGCGGAAGCTTCATAACCAGTGGGATGCGGGTAAGCTCCGGGTAGAGAGTGTGCCCATGTTCCCAGTCGCCGTGGTCATAGAATTCCTCCCCGTGGTCGGCCAGAACGACCAGCAGCGCGTCGTCGAAACGCTTGCTGGCGCGCAAGTAAGCCAGGACCGGCTTCAGCAATTCCTGGTCGCTATAGAAAATGGAAGCGTCATAGAGGTCGATAAGCTTTTGCCGCTCCTCGGCCGCGGCAGGGGGCAGGGCGGGAATCCCCTTATGCAGCGTGCGCAGATCGTCGCTGACGACCAGCGAACCGGCATCCAGCCTGGGATTAAACGCCCTGAAATAGCTCTCGGGAGCCTTGTAGGGGGCGTGCATCTGATAGGTATGCAAAAAAACAAAAAGATCCTGGCCGGCAAAATTGGCCGCATCTTCCATGAATGAACCGTACAGCAATCCGGCAGCTTCCCTCTGAAAAACTTCATCGGAACGGCTGTTGTAACTTTGAAAACCGCGGAAAAAACCGTAATGCTCATCGACAAAGCCGCCGCCGGTCAGGGCCAGGGTGACGAAGCCGTCGGCCTGCATCGTTTCGGCCAGCAGCGGCAGATCGGCCGGGATCAGCGATTCGGGGGAGACGACGCCGTGTCCCAGAACATCGCGGCCGCTAAAGAGCGAAACATGGGCCGGCAACGTCCAAGACGAGGTGGAAAAAGCGCGGCTGAAAAGCAGGCTGCCCCTGGCCAGCTCATCCAGGGCCGGGGTGGTCCGGCGCTTGTAGCCGTAGGCCGAAACATGATCGGCGCGCAGGGTATCGAGCATGAGGATCAGCACCGTTCTGGGCCGGGGATGATCATGCAGCAGGCAGGGATTGAGCCAGGCGCCGATGCCCTGGCCACGGGTTTCCAGAAGCAGATGCACCTTTTTCCCCCCGGCTGGCGGCAGGAACACCCTTTCAACCTTGCCGATCCGTTCCCGGGGAGTGATGCTGAACAGGATTTCTTCCTTCCCTGAAAGAACGGTCTTGACCAGGAAGGTAAGGAGCCCGGGCTGGAGAGCGAAGGGGGAAAAAATCATTCGCTCGCCTTTTTGAGCGTCCAATTCGAGCTCGATGCGGCTGCCGGCCGGAGCCAGCAGGGCCTGGTAGCTGACTCCCCCATACTTCACCCGGCAATTTACCGCCTGATCCGGAAAAAAACGGTTGACGCGGTCACGCAAAAAAGTCCGCGCCGGTTCGCCTTGAGCGCCGATGGATTTCCAAGTCTGCTCTATCAAGGCCGCGTCGAAGCCCAGCGGCCGGCCTAACAGGGATGGAATTTGCTTTTCTTTATCCGGGCGGAACAAAACAACCAGCAGCAGCACCCCCGCCGCTAGGCCCAGGGCGATCAAGAAAATTTTTTTTCGCGTCATCTATTTCTATCATATCACGATTCCGCCCGGGGTAACAATCCTACCTGCTTTTAAGCCAATACTATTGACTTTTCGATGAAAATCAGGTAAAAAACCATTTCTTTTCGAATCCCCGCCATTTTTTGCAAGGAGAGGACATGAGTTTAATGAACTTGTTTATCCTGGCGCCGCTGGGCTCCGTCTTGGCCCTGATCAGCGCCTTTTATTTTTACCGTTTCATGAAAAGGCAGGACCCGGGCACGGCCGACATGCAGCGCATCGCCGGCTACGTGCAGAAAGGAGCCATGGTCTACCTCAAGCGGCAATACCGCGTGGTGACCTTCGTGTTCCTTATGATCTTCCTTATTTTTTCCTTCATGGCCTACGTGCTGCACACGCAGAACCCATGGGTGCCCTTCGCCTTCATCACCGGCGGTTTCTTTTCCGGACTGTCAGGCTTTTTAGGCATGCGTACGGCCACCTTCGCCTCCAACCGCACCACCGCCGGCGCCAAGCACTCCCTGAACAAGGGGCTGCAGATCGCCTTCCGTTCCGGCGCCGTCATGGGCCTGGTGGTAGTAGGCCTGGCTTTGTTGGATATATCGCTGTGGTTTATCATTCTGCGCCATTTCATCCCTGAAAGCGTCAGCCAGCTCTCCATCATCACCACCACCATGCTGACCTTCGGCATGGGCGCATCGACGCAGGCCCTGTTCGCCCGCGTCGGAGGCGGCATCTTCACCAAGTCGGCCGACGTCGGCGCCGACCTGGTCGGCAAGGTGGAAGCCGGGATCCCCGAGGACGACCCGCGCAACCCGGCCACCATCGCCGACAACGTCGGCGACAATGTCGGCGACGTCGCCGGCATGGGCGCCGACCTGTACGAGTCGTACGCCGGCTCGATCCTGTCCACGGCAGTTCTGGGCGTGGCCGCCGGCTACGGCCTGGGCGGCGTCCTGGCGCCGATGGTCATCGCCGGTATCGGCGTGATCTTCTCGGTCCTGGGCGTTTTTCTCGTGCGCTCGGAAGAGAAGGCCTCGCAGAAGGTTCTGCTGCGGGCGCTGGCACGCGGCATCAACGCCAGCACCTTCCTGACCCTGATCGCCTCCTTCTTCATCCTGGTGCTGTTCAAGGATTCGTTCCACGGGCGGCACGTGGGCATTTTCCTGGCGGTGATCACCGGCCTGATCGCCGGCTGGGTGATCGGCAAGATTACCGAGTATTACACCTCGCAGGATTACAAGCCGACCAAGTACGTGGCCGAACAGTCGCAGACCGGCCCGGCCACGGTCATCATCGCCGGCATCGCCACCGGCATGCAGTCCACCGGCTTCCCGGTGCTGATCATCGCCCTGGCGGTGATCGTCAGCTACGCCCTGAGCGGCGGCTTCAGCACCGACCCAAACGCCATCAACCTCGGCCTTTACGGCATCAGCTTCGCCTCGGTGGGCATGCTGTCCACCCTGGGCATCACCCTGGCCACCGACGCCTACGGCCCCATCGCCGACAACGCCGGCGGCAACGCCGAAATGACCCATCAGGATCCCGAAGTACGCCAGCGCACCGACGCCCTCGACGCGCTGGGGAACACCACCGCCGCCACCGGCAAGGGCTTCGCCATCGGCTCGGCGGCCCTGACGGCCATGGCGTTGCTGGCCGCCTACATCGAGGAGATCAAGATCGGCTTCATGCACATGGGACAGAAGTTCATCACCATCAACGGCGTGCAAAAGGCCATCGCCGATACCTACATCAGCGATTGGATCTCCTATTACAACCTGACCATATTCAATCCCAAGGTACTCGCCGGCCTGTTCATCGGCGCCATGATGGTCTTCGTTTTCTGCTCCATGACCATGAAGTCGGTCGGCCGCGCCGCCGGCAAGATGGTCGACGAAGTGCGGCGCCAGTTCCGCGAGATCGCCGGCATCATGGAAGGAAAGGCGGAACCCGACTACGGCCGCTGCATCGAGATCAGCACCCGCGCCGCCCAGCACGAGATGATCATTCCCTCGCTGACCGCCATCGTCGTCCCCGTGACCATGGGCCTGATTTTCGGGGTGGCCGGAGTGATCGGCCTGTTGGCCGGCGGCCTTACCTCGGGCTTCGTCATCGCCGTATTCCTGAACAATTCGGGCGGCACCTGGGACAACGCCAAGAAATACATCGAGGAAGGCCACCTGGGCGGCAAAAAGCTACCCGACGGCAGCCGCAACCCCAACCACAGCGCCGCGGTCATCGGCGATACCGTGGGCGACCCCTTCAAGGACACCGCCGGCCCCTCGCTGAACATCCTGATCAAGCTGATGTCCATGGTCGCGGTCGTCTTCGCCGGCCTGATCGTCAAATACGGCGACCTGCTGCAGCGGATCATTACCGCCTGGCAGCGCTGACCGGGACGCTAATTATCACTTCGCTCCCGAACGCAACGGATTTCTTTTCATTTCACCTGATTTTCAGGTTGAAGGTGATGGTGACCGTGAACTGGACCGGCATGGGGATGCCATTGACCAGGTACGGTTCATAGATCCATTTTCTGACTGCTGTAAGGGCTTCCTGAATGAGCAGATTATGGCCGCTGATGGCGCGGGTTTCATTCACCCGGCCGAAAATATCGGTTCTGGCTTCGATTACGACTTCGCCCGCTACTCTGGATAGGATTGCCAGAGGTGGATAATCTGGATTCACGCGTTTGATCAACCGTGGAGCCCGTACAATTGTTTTTGTTCCAGCTTCTGGAATGATTTCATCAGTCTTGATCTCTTCCCCCATCTTCCAGGGCGATTTCGGATCTATACCTTCAATTCCCGGGCCGACAGGTTCTTGAGGGATCAATTTGGTTGGATCTTCTTCGCTGACTTTGGCTGGAACTTTTCCCGGCGCGGTCAAGACAATGGGGCCTTCCCCATGGCCGGTTGATTTTCCCCCTTTGGGCGGTTCAGCATTTGTGGTACCTGGTCGCCCTCTCCGTCCACCCGGGCCGGGCGGCACGCCGGGCAGGATCGGCGAAGTGATCCGAATCATGGTGGGTTTAAACCTGGGCAGCTTACTCTCGGCCTGCAGTATCGGCATCACGATAACAGTAATGATTAAAGCGGCGTGGAGGAGTAGGGAAAAGGAGAAGGTCAACCCTTTGCGCACATTTTTTTTACTTGCCTCGTTTCCGGAAAGAAAGATGTCAAACATGGTTCACCTCCCTTCAAATGTCCCACGACTATTATGTGCTATTGGCAGGGAAGAGAAATCCGGAATCATGATTCAAGACACTTTTTGGCGAAGAAATTTCAGGCATAGTTTACTCGTCAGGTGTCACCAGTTGTTTATACAAATATGAAGTATTAATAAATGATTTCAGAAACTTCGCCAGGAAGTGTTTCTCCCCAATTGCCCCTCAAGGTTCTTTTTGCTAACCCCCTGCGCAGCCATTCCCGGTATTGCCGGCGCGGAATAGACCGGGCGCCCCAAGCGGCCAGGTGCGGCGAGTGCAGCTGGCAGTCGATGAGGACGAATTCCATTTTTCTTAAAATCAGGGCTAAGGCGACCAGGGCCGCCTTGGAGGCATTGGCTTCATCGTGAAACATCGATTCGGCGAAAAAGCAGTGCCCTAGGGATATTCCGTAAAGGCCGCCAACGAGTCGCTGCCCGTGCCATGCTTCAAGGGAGTGGGCATAACCCAGCCGGTGCATCATGACAAAGGCGCGGCGCATCTCCGGCGTGATCCAGGTCCCGTCCTGACCAAGCCGCGGCCGGGCGCAGCCAGCGATGACTTCCGCGAAGGCGCGGTCGAAGCTCAGGCAGAATATTTTTTTATCCAGGATTTTTTTCAGGCTGCGCGGCATATGGACCTCGTCCGGGAACAGGACGAAGCGCGGGTCGGGCGACCACCAGAGGATGGGCTGGCCCGCCTCGTACCAGGGAAAGATGCCGCGGCCGTAGGCGCGCAACAGCCGCTGCGGCGACAGGTCGCCGCCGACCGCCAGCAGCCCCTCGGCATCAGCCCTCTCCGCCGGCGGAAAATCGTTTTTAGCGCTCAGGTTGAAAACAGGCATCGGCTTTTTCTCTCCGTTCCAGGTACCATAGAGCTATTTTAGCAGACAAGGGCCAAGCATGCACGGCAGATATTGACAAGTTCCGGGGTTCCATATATAAATCGTAAAAGGCGACACGCGAAACGCAAGGAGGAATTGAAAACCATGAAACGATCCTTTTTAACGATGCTGACACTGATCTGCCTCGGCTTGTTATTGTTTCAACCGGCTGCGGCCCAGGGCGGCCAGAAAGACAACCCGCTTTTCAAGGCGCGCACCACACCATTCCAGGTGCCGCCCTTTGACAAGATAAGCAAGGAGCACTACCTGCCCGCCTTCAAAGAGGGCATCAAAAGGGAACAGGCCGAAATCGACGCCATCGCCGGCAGGAAGCAAGCGCCGAGCTTCGCCAATACCATCGTTGCCATGGACCACAACGGCCTCTTCCTCAGCGACGTCAGCGCCGTATTCTACGCGCTGCTGGGCGCCGAGACCAACCCCGACCTGCAGGCCATCGCCCGCGATGTGTCGCCGCTGCTGTCGGCGCATCAGGACAACATCAACCTAAACGAAAAGCTCTTCGCCCGGGTCAAAGTCGTCTACGATCAACGCGAAAAGCTGAAGCTCACTCTCGAGGAACGCTATCTTCTCGACAATACGTACAAGGGCTTCATCCGCAACGGCGCCCTGCTGGACGCGGCCGGAAAGGCCCGCTTGCGCGAACTCAACGCCGAGCTCTCCCTGCTGGGGCTGAAGTTCGGCGAGAACCTTCTGGCCGAGACCAACTCTTCTTATATAGTCGTCGGAAACAAGGACGACCTGGCCGGGCTCCCTGACGGCATCGTCACCACGGCGGCCGAGACGGCCCAGGGCATGAACATGCCCGGGAAATGGGTGTTCACCGCCCAGAAACCCAGCTGGATTCCTTTCCTGCAGAACTCGACGCGGCGCGATCTGCGCGAGCAGCTGTACAGGGCTTACTGCATGCGCGGCGACCGCGACAACGGCAACGACAACAAGGAAACACTAAAAAAGATAGTTGCCCTGCGCGCCGAGCGCGCCCAGCTGCTCGGCTACCCGACTTATGCCGACTTCGTGCTCGAGGAGCGCATGGCCAAGAGACCGGCTACGGTCATGGCCTTCCTGCAGAAGCTGTGGTCGCCGGCGCTGGCCCGGGCCGAGCAGGAGGCGGCAGAGATGCAGGCGATCATCGACCGTACGAAGGGCGGCTTCAGCCTGGCCTCCTGGGACTGGTGGTTTTACGCCGAAAAGCTGCGCCAGGAAAAGTACGCCTTCGACGACTCGGCCCTTCGCCCCTATTTCTCCCTGGAGAACGTCAAAGGGGGGATATTCACCCTCTGCGCCAAGCTGTACGGGCTGCAGTTCGTCAAGCTGGATAACATTCCCGTCTACAACCCCGAGGTCCAGGTCTACGAAGTAAAGGATGCCAACGGCAGCCATCTCGGCTTGCTCTTCATGGACTTCCACCCGCGCCCGGGCAAGCGCGGCGGCGCCTGGTCGGGCGGGCTGAGGGATGAATACTACGAAAAGGGCAAGCGCGTGGCGCCGATCTCCTTCCTGGTCTGCAACTTCACGCGACCAGCCGCCGGTGCCCCTTCGCTGCTGAGCATCGACGAAGTCAACACTTTTTTTCACGAGTTCGGCCACTCGCTGCGCACATTGTTTTCCAATGGAAAATATCGCGATCGCACCACTCCTCGCGACGCGGTGGAGCTGCCGTCGCAGATCATGGAGAACTGGGCGCTGGAACCCGAGCTGCTCCAGCTCTACGCCCGCCACTACCAGAGCAACGAGGCGATCCCGACGGCTCTGGTGGAGAAGCTCAAAGCCGCCAGCCTGTTCAACCAGGGCTTCGAGACGGTCGAGTACCTGGCCGCCTCGCTCCTGGATATGGCCTGGCACACCCTGAAGGGGAGCGCCGCCATCGACGTGCGCAGCTTCGAAACCGGGGCCATGGCCTCGCTGGGGCTCATTCCGGCCATCGTTCCCCGCTACCGCAGCACCTACTTCAACCATATGATCTCCGGCTACGCCGCCGGCTACTACAGCTATATCTGGGCCGGAGTCCTCGACAAGGACGCCTACGAGGCATTTAAGGAGAAGGGGATCTTCGATCGGGCTACGGCCGCCTCCTTCCGCGCCAACATACTGGAAAAGCTGGGCACCGAGGATACCATGACCTTGTACAAGCGCTTCCGCGGCGCCGAGCCCCGGATCGAACCCCTGCTCAAAAGCCGCGGCTTGCTGCCGGAGACAAAGTAAAAACGTAGCGACTGTCTTAAAAGTCAAGTACTTTTTGTAGATAGCAAGAGATGATTTCGCATCAGGGCATTCAGTCGGACAAGTAGTTTGCGCATCACAGCGGCAATGGCAACCTTTTTGGGTTTTCCGTTTTCGATAAG